>NZ_JAPTGA010000019.1:0-71068 GCF_026891895.1 Peribacillus sp. AS_2 | reverse complement strand
CTATAAGTGGTCTTCTTGTGCATCCTAGTGAAGTAAACACCCGTTAGTTCATTAAACGATAAATATATATAATAGCCCATATTATAATGAAGACCCAAATCATTACTATTAGTGAGCCGACTATCCAATTCTTCGGCTTACCCTTTTTCATCATTTCTTCTGCCTTAACTTCACAGTCGGTTAATACACTCTTTGGTATCATCTTTAATGCGATCATTATCCCTATTGGAACGAGAATTACATCGTCTAAGTAGCCAAGAATGGGTATAAAATCGGGTATTATGTCTATCGGACTGAATGCATAAGCCACAACACAAGCCGTAAATACCTTTGCATGCCAAGGCACCCGTTCATCTTTACAAGCAAAGTAAAGGATAAAAATTTGTCGTTTTAGACTCCTCGCCCAAATCTTAATTTTATCAAACATTTTTATCTCCTATAATTAAGCTTTTATTTCCATTATAACAATATAAGATTTACAAAGGATTGTTATTTCACTAACCTCCCCGTTCCATAAGAAATAGCCGCCTTCGATCCTATGCTAAAGCTACCTTTAGTTTAAGCACTATTCTTTCACAAACTTCAATTACTGCGTTAAATATTAGTTTTGAAACTCTTCAATTCTATCCAACCATTCATTTAATAGAGAGCTAAAAAGTTGTGGTTGTTCAATTTGTAAATTGTGACCTGCCATATCCAATACAGCAAATGTTCCTCGCGGATACTTGTTTGCTATGTCAAGAGCATCTTTATATCCAACCGAAGAGTCTTGTCTTCCTAACAGGAATACACTGGGTTTAATAAAATCAGACTGGTCAATCTTAAAAGAAAACCCATATTTATTCTTAACCTTATTTAGAAACCTTTCATCTCCAATTTTACAACCACTTAGAATTTCTTTGTTGTACCTTAACCATGTGTACTCATCAAGTATAATGTTGTTATTTTTAAAATCTTCTAATTCACCCGTTGATAAATTTTCAATAAACTTCTCATCCGTTCTCATTACTTTATGTATCTCAACTGTTCTATTTTCTGGAAGAGGGATAATAAGAGGACATATAAATGCTGCACCAAGTATTTGTTCTTGATGCTTTTCAATAATGCCCCTAGCTATATAGCCACCGTAAGATTCCCCAGCAATTACGTACTCTTGGTTAGGAATTACAGCTTGAATAAACTCTAAAACAGCATCCAGCATTTCATCAGAACTACTTATTTCGTTATATTCTTTTGTTAATCCCATCCCAGGCAGGTCGATATAAATACGTCGCCACCCCTCCCTATTAGTAAATATTGGTTCCATACAACCACTCATTAATCGATGGTCCGGAGAATAACCGTGTATCATTAAAATTGGTCTTCCTTCCCCTAAATCTTCATAATAAATTTCTGCTTGGCGAACTTTGCAATATGCCATATTAATCCTTCTTTCTATAAAAATCATTTTAACTAACAGTACCTATTCTCTTTTTGTTTCTTCAATTCCTTCTTCAACTATCCTCCCTCTATAAACATTATGTATCAACGATTTGCACCACTCGGTATATTAGGGAATTTATTTTTTTAATCATATTCCATAGTTGTTTGGGCCTTTTTTTACATATTCTTCACATAAATGATAATGAAAATCATTTTCAATTATGTTATTATATATCTTAGTACTTTTTATTTGAACTATTGGGGGAAAAACATGATGATTGATGCTCTAAGACAAAACAAAAACATTTCTATACTCTTAGCTGTATTACGTGTATATATCGGATATACGTGGATTATGGCTGGTTGGGGGAAAATAGCAAGTGGACAGTTTGATGCTTCTGGCTTTTTACAGGGTGCGTTGGCCAACGCAACAGGAGAACATCCGGCAGTTCAAGAATGGTGGGTGGTATTTCTAAAAAATATAGCGATTCCTAATATAGAGGTATTTAACCTCTTAGTTCCTTGGGGAGAACTATTTGTAGGTCTAGGTCTATTAATCGGTTGTTTTACAAAAACAGCAGTGTTTTTTGGAATGGCGATGAACTTTTCTTATATGTTTAGTGGTACTACAAGTACAAACCCACAACTTGTTTTATTGTCAATGTTTATCCTAGTTTCTGCTATGAATGCAGGAAGATATGGGGTAGATGGTATAATTATGCCAACTCTTAAAGAAAAACTATTTCCTAACAAAACAAGAGAGATAAAAGATGCTGCTTAGTTTTTTAATACGTAGATTCGAAAGATCGCCAGTATAGGCGGTCTTTTTTGCAATCTTCTTGTTGAACAATCCTGCCCCTTTAGTTACGTAAGAAAAGGCTGCCTTAAAGACAGCCTTTTTCAGCTAACGCACCCGTTACTTTAAATACAATTCTTCACAAACTGATTTGCTTAACAAGACTGAGTAGCAGCAGAACATCGAAAAGGCGATTTCTAATTGAAGGATTTCACTCAATATATATAGAAACCGACTAAATTAATATCTTTTTGAATTATTTATTTGGAATGAGAGGAAAGACCCCGACCTATAAGGTTTGCAGAAACAGGCTTTTTCCCTAATTCCCTTGCCCAAATTGATAATTGCCCTATATGGTGAATTTCGTGAGCAATAGTATGTCGCATTATTTCACCCCAAGTATCCGTCACAATACTTCCATCTTGCAAGGTATCATAAAATAATTGATTTTCCATACTAGCATCCCAGTTGTTCACAAAGTTTTCCACTTCTAAATGAAATTCAGCGTCCAATTTTCGAACTTTGTTCAAGCTTTTATAACTATCGAAACTCTCGTGAAAGTCGGTTTCACCTTGTAAGAGACGTATCCAGCTCCATTCGACATCAACAATATGGAAAAGTGTATGCAATATACTTCCCATTCCACCCGTTCGGTTCCACAGAAGTTCTTCATCACTTAACTCTTCACACCAACGATACCAGTCTTCTCTTACCATCCAGTTATATTTAAAAAAAGTTTGCAAAAATGCCCCTCCCCATTTAGAAAATAAATTAACTGTTAAAATACCATTAGCGCAATGCCTAAACATCGTTAAATATTACTATTTAGGCAAACATAGGTTGAATTCCTTTTTCAACAATCCTGCCCATATACCAAATTGCTTTGCCTTAGTTCCCAAAATCAAAGCCACTAAAAATCCAATATCAAAATAAAAAAATCGATATCCTTAAATCTATATTCGGTATCGATCTGCCGAAAAAAAAACCAGTATTGCAGCTATAACTAAACAACAGTCAATATCAAAGGTATTGCTTCTTGTTTGTTCAATTTTCTTGTATTTTCCAAAACTTCTCCCCTCCCCTCACAATGTCAAAATTCACCTAAATGAAAAAGAACAATTTTTATACTTGGAATAATAAAAATAAAAAGCCCTTCTCACACGAGAGGGGCTTTTTTGTTATTAATATTCACTTACAGAATAGCTTTTGTATGTTAACTTGTTGTTTTCAAAAACCGTATAAAAATCTGTGTCATTAGTGTCACTGTAACGGCTCCAGGTATAATCCTTTTGGGTAATGCCGCCATATGTATATGTTGATTCCAATTTCATATATTCACCTGTGATAGATACCGTTTGATTATAAGTCATTCCTTTTTTTACATTCGTATATTCATTGTAAGTTATACCATTTTTAATAGGAGTAAAGAAATATCCTTTGGCTGTTTTTGTATACTTGACCCACTTTGTTCCTACTTTATCATAATCTACAAATGTTACTGTAGCATATGAAAAGTTTTTATTTGTTGCATATGGAGTTAACGTTACAGCTTTAGTTGTTTTTGCATTAATTGTATTACCTTTATAATCTTGAACCTTATAGGTAGTACCTACTAAGGCGCTCTTATAGAAAGTTGAACCGATCGGCTTTGTTACTGTTGCAGCTTCTCCTTTATTTGCTCCAACTCCTGCCAGTAATCCTAGAGCTAATACTCCTACGGTTAATGCCTTTGCTAGTTTTTTCATCATAATTTCTCCCCCAACCCGTTAGTTCTTATGAATTTATAGTACATTTGTAGTATTCCTATTATTATTATAATCTACAGATTGCTCAACAATCAATGCTGCAATAATTATGAGGTGGTAAAATTTCTCCAATGCTATTGCACAAAACAGAGTACCCCTTCGAGGATGGAGGGGATTTTTTGTATGGCAAAAAAGGGGCAAACGTTTCAAGCGTTCCAAAATGACCTTCAAAAGCCATTTCCTGTACGATAGGAAATGACTTTTTTTACTTATTATATGGCTTCTTTTTATTTTTCACTTCCCCGAGACCAGATGACCACTGGAATCAATAATAAAGATAATAACCCTCCGATAAATGATAATGCTGTATAACTTGAGCCGGCCACAATCATTCCAGATAAGGCTCCACCAGAGGCTCCTGATAATGCAATTAAAACATCCACCGTACCTTGGGTTTTAGCACGATTCGAAGTGTCAGTTGAATCAACAATAAGAGCCGTCCCACTTATTAAACCGAAATTCCATCCTAATCCAAGTAAAGAAAGGGCAATAACTAGGAGAATCATAGAATCGCCTGGTGCAATCGCCGATATTAAACCTGCCAGAAGCAGCGTAGCTCCAGAGGCAATAGCCATGGCAGTACGGCCAAACTTATCAACAAGGACACCTGTAACCAGTGAAGGAAGATACATGGCAGCTATATGAAATCCTATAACGAGACCTATTTCACCCAAGTCATGTCCATGATGTCTCATATGAACTGGCGTCATGGTCATAATGGCCACCATTACAATTTGAGTAAGAACCATAATTGCCGCACCAACAATAATTCCTCTTTTGTTTACCATTTGTTCAGTATCAGCCGAATATCCTAATCGATTACTTTCTTGTTTGGACGCTTCTATTGCTCTTGCTATAACTAATGGGTCCGGGCGAAGTAAAACGAAAAGGACAAGACCTGCCAAGATAAATGCTGCCGCTGATAAAATGAAAGGACCAGCGAGTGAAGGAACGCCAATAGAAAGAGCAAAATCCCCCATTACATTCACTAAATTCGGACCGGCAACTGCACCAAATGTTGTAAACACCATGGTAATACTGATGGCAGTTGCTCGCTGTTTATTGTTAGCCAAGTCCGTACCAGCGTAGCGAGCCTGTAAATTTGTCGCTGTTCCTGCACCATAGATGAGCAGGGAAGCAAATAAAAGGAAAACGCTATTTATGATGGCTGCCGTTATGACTCCTATCGCTCCAAGCCCACCTATCAAAAAACCAGCTGTTAGACCTGTACGGCGACCGTAACGTTGAGAAAGTCTCCCTACGATTAAAGCAGCCACGGCAGATCCTAAAGTAAATAAACCCGATGGAACTCCAGCAAATGCATCTGTGCCAAGCATTTGTTGTGCAAGAAGTGCCCCCACCGTAACTCCAGCCGCTAACCCGGCACCGCCAAAAATTTGTGAAATACTTATAATAATTAATGTACGTTTGTATAACATTTTTTGTTTTTCTTGAGAATCAGCATAACTCTGGTTCATTTGATATGTTTTACTGGACATTTGCTAAGACCTCATTCATCATTCTGTAATTTCCCCCCACCGTGTACACCTTCCTCTAGTTGATTTTATAATATTTTTATAACCTTTACTTTTTTAGTTTAAAAACTATAAAATCAGCACATCTGAAATCTTCTTCAAATGAAGGATATTTTTCTAATATCTCTTTTGATGGCTTAGGTTCTATTATGCTTTCTAAAATAAAACCTGTTTTGATTAAAGTGTTTATATAACTTGTTAATGTTCTATGAAAGAATACCATTTTTTCTTTATCACCTAAACGTTGTTCATGCACACTTCATAAAAATATTTATCTACGTTCCAATGCAGTTTTTTACCATCCTTTGTTTTTTCCCAACCACTTTCTGGAGTAACAAAACAAGGATGTAAAATCGAAAATATAAAACAGCCTCCATCTACTAATAGACGATACATTTCCTGAAATGCTTTTTCGTAATCTGCAAGATCTTGAATGACCCTATTGGATACTATTAAATCGAAACTTTTGTCCTCTAAACAATTCAAGTCCTCACAATTACCCTGCCTATAATCAATTAACAAATCATTCGGGGTTCTTTCCTTAGCAATTTCTATCATCCGTGATGAATAATCCACAGCCGTTACAGTCGCTTCGGACCTCGCTAACATTCGACTTAAATACCCCTCGCCACACCCGGCATCTAAAACATTTTTATTCCTTACTGTTTCCATAAGTGATAATAAAGTTGGATTTAAAAAAACTTCTTTATGAAGGTCTCCTTGCTCGGTATGATTTGCAGAATATGTATCCGCGAAACTATCCCACCTTTTAATCGCTTCTTCTGTACCAATATTCTGATTCATGTTGACTCCTCCCTGTTCTTTTGCTTTAAATTCATTCCATCACCCGATAAACTTCTTCTAACCTGCCCCGATAGTTGCATTAAGAAAAAGCTGCCTTAAAGACAGCTCCGATCTTTTGCCAGTGCATGACTACCACATCTGTTCGTCCTTGTTACTTAGCTTATATATAAATGGCATCAAAATAATCACTAAAGCATACGCAACTATTTCAAAAGCTAAGACATAACCTTTAGGTACACCATATGGTATTAACGGTGCAATCAATAAAGATATAAATATAAATTGGCTTAATAGCATTCTTGTTTTCTTGGAAACGTATTGGGATGAATCACAGGATGAACATCTTAACTTCTTTTTAAAGGTAAACATTTTAAAAAAGGCCTCTATCCAACCCCATTTATAGCCACATTGCTGACAGGTTGGCAAGCGCAGCAAACTCCTTTCAATTAAATCAATATTACAAATTATATCATTTATTCCTAAACTATCCTGACTAGTTTGTTGTATAAAGAAAAAGCTGCCTTAAAGACAGCTCCGATCTTTTGCTAACACACCCGTTAATTTAAGTACAACCCTTCACAAAATAACTTTGGAATAGGAAAAAGAGGTGCCGCAGTTACCCGCATTGTTCAACTCAGCTCCATATAGTTCAATAATTTTATTACGTTTTTCTTCCTAATATAACCGCAAATACCCCGATTACAGCCGATTATCCTTGATTAAATGACCTGACTGGCATGTAAGCCCCAAATGATAACGCTTCCCTTCACTATCTCGGCCTTTTCCTTGTGAATGTCCTCTCTTCCCTTGAATCTAAATCTCAGCATGTTACGATAACAAGGTTAAAAAATACGAACGGAATTACGAACAATGAACTTTTAGGAGGGCATAATGTTGAGAGATAAAACTGTTGCATTTTTAGGAGCCGGTTCGATGGCAGAGTCGATGATTTCAGGAATTGTGCAGATTGGGAGCATACCAGCAGAAAGAATTTATGTGACAAATCGCAGCAATCAATTACGACTCGAGGAAATGCATCACGTGTATGGAGTCCATGCGGTCCATCAGGATGCATTACCTTATGAAGAAGTTGATTTCTTCATTTTGGCAATGAAGCCCCAGGGAGCAGCAGATGCTCTTGATGCACTCAAAGATAAAATAAGAGTGGATCAAGTTGTAATTTCTGTTTTAGCGGGCATTTCCACTGAATTCATGGAAAATCATCTACAGCCTGGACAGCAGGTTGTGCGGTTGATGCCAAATACGTCGAGCATGATCCGGGAGTCGGCAACCGCGTTATGTCCGGGAAGATATACAGCGATGGACAACGTGATAGCAGTGAAAGAACTGTTAGGCTGTATGGGAAAAGTGTTCTTAATTGAAGAAGAGCATATGGATATTTTTACAGGAATTGCAGGAAGCGGACCTGCTTACTTCTATTATTTAATGGAGCATATGGAACACGCTGGCGTTAAAAAGGGGATGGATGAAGCGATGGTCCGTGAGATTGTCGCCCAAACGATTTTAGGCGCAGCCAAGATGATTATGGTGAACGACGAGACACCGGCAAGTCTCAGGGAGAAAGTCACTTCACCAAATGGAACGACAGCATCCGGACTTGATGCGTTAAGGAAAAATAATGGCGGCAGAGCCATTTCACAGGCGATTCATCATGCAGCGAAACGTTCGAAAGAGCTGAATGAAGAGATGGCAGTAGCGTACGGGAAATCGACTAATCCCCCGAGAGTACTGGGGAACTTCAGTACCATAAAAGGACGGTGTCTAAGTTAATCATCTCCATAAATACACCATGGAGCTCCCTTAGGAAATTATATGTATCAAAAGATGTGGTTATCAAATAACACTCCTATCAAATAGTTAAGAAATAAACGTTATAAAAACGGAGGACAACATGAAGAGAATCCTTAAGATCGCTAGCGCTTTTATCGGAATTCTAGTCGGAGCAGGGTTCGCCTCAGGACAAGAAACCATGCTTTATTTTGTAAGCTTCGGGAACTTGGGCACAATTGGAGCTATCATTTCAGTCGCTATTTTTGCATACCTTGGAATGATTCTGATGAAGCTTGGCAGTCGTACACAAACAGATTCGCATCAGGAAGTAATTTATAAGATTTGTGGTCGCTTTCTCGGCTGTATCATTGATTATGTTCTGAACGCCATCCTATTTGGTATAGGAATTGTCATGATTGCGGGGTCAGGCTCGATCTTTGATCAGCAGTTCGGATTACCTTCCTTTATAGGAACCATTCTTATGACTGTTCTTGTTATGATAACAGTTATGCTGAAAGTCGACCGTGTGATTAAGGTAATTGCATCCGTCACACCATTTCTGATTCTTGTCGTACTTTTTCTATTCATTTATAGTATGTTTACAATGAATTCATCGTTTACGTCACTTGAACCACATGCGCTGGAACAAAATTCAGCTGCGGGACATTGGCTTATATCTGCAATAAACTATATTTCAATAACCATTGCAATGGGGGCTTCCATGACACTTGTTATGGGTGGAAATGAACCCGATGAAAGAATATCATCCATTGGAGGGCTTACAGGAGGGATCGCTTTAGGTCTACTTCTTATAATTAGTCACCTTACTATTTTCTCAAATATTAATACTGTATCGGACTTGGATATGCCCATGCTGGGAATCGCCAACAGTATTTCACCTCTCCTAGGTATTTTGTACTCTCTCGTTCTGTTCGCTATGATTTTCAATACGGCAGTCAGCATGTTCTACTCATTTGGAACACGCTTTTCAAATCCGCAGACCACAAAATTTAAAGTAATCGTTATTTCATCACTGTTGATAGGATTTATAGCAAGCTTCTTTGGCTTCACTAAACTTGTTTCCTCTCTCTATCCAATCTTTGGCTATATGGGAATTGTTCTTATTATCGTTCTCATCATTACTCCATTCCGAATGAGTCGATTAACGAAAGAAAATTAAATTAGGATTGTTTAACCAACCTTTCTACTCATGTGTAGAAAGGTTTTTTTGAGGAAATTCTTGTATTACCTCTCTTGTTTTATCAATATATAATTCTTCCTTATTCGCGAGGTGTGATAACTTCTGATAAAAACATTTTTTAAATTAAAATTGTTTATCGCTGTTTTGATGGCATCTTGCTAACCAATCATCCCAAAAATCCGATTCTTTAAAAAAATCACTTTACCTTCTTGCAAAGGATTTCTTTCATATTTTCCTCCTACCAATTTGATGATGCTTATTAAACTAACCTGCCCCGATAGTTCCATAAGAAAAAGCTGCCTTAAAGACAGCTCCGAACTTCAGCTAACGCACCCGTTAGTTCATTAAGAAAAGCGAAACTTCTTCAAGAATCGCGCCCTTACTAATGAATATTGATTTGACTATACTTCGACAACATCCACTTTCCAGCTCTTTTGCAGTTTTCGAATATAGATGATTTGACCAATGTGATATGCGTTATGAGTTGATGCATTTCCAAGTATTTCCGACCACTTCGCAGGCTCAGGAAAGCCATTTACTTCACTTTCAACTTTTTCTTCCGTTAATAAAATTTGCCATTGTAATAGCACCTCTAAAAGTCGTTCTTTTAAGTCATTAAAATTTTTATTTTCTGGAATGATAAAGCTTTTATTATTATCACCTATGGAAGGCACAGCATTGACATGAGATTTTTGGTACCTGGTTTGCCATGTTTCATTCCAATAAAGCAGGTGCTGCACAATTTCAACAATACTATTACAATTTTCATTAGGCTTCCAAAACGCTTCTTCCTCTGACAAGTTTTTAACAGAGTCAGAAAATGGAGGGTACCAGCTAGGATCATTAGCATTAGCTAATAATTGATCGGATAATACGTCTTTTGCATGAAACATGCTTTCCACACTCCTATTAAATTTTTTCTTTGAATCCAAAAGAATGTAAAAATAGTCATAAATTGAATACCTAGTTCTATTTATTCTCTTGATTAAAGTTAATTCCCTTTATTATTTTTCATAAGAAAAGCGTTTCTATTTTAGCCTATATAAAAATTACAATCTGGCTCAATTGTTGAATAAAGATCAAACAGTACTCTTCAACTATCCTGCCCCGATAGTTCCATAAGAAAAAGCTGCCTTAAAGACAGCTCCAATCTTCAGCTAAGGCACCCGTTAGTTTAAGTACAAAATTTCACATACATTTTCAGTTAGATTAACCCCATACTTTTTCTATGCAAAAGCTATACCGTATTCACTGTTTTTTTAGTAAAGATCAGCAAAAAAAAAGAATTATTCTTCTCCATTACCCATTGCTATACCAAGGCCTACTAAGCTTCTTGGACTTCTTTTTTTAAAAGCTTTTGTACGCTGCTTAAGCCTGGTGCATTAGAAGTTTATTAAAAAGTAAAATCAACTTTAGTACTTTATAAATAAGCGTGAAATAAAATAGTTACAATAATAAGTAATTCTAGACCAATAAAAGAGAGAGCTATTTTGAAATACTAGCTCTCTGCAATTTATTATGTTTATATAATTAAATGGATAGTACTCCGAACAATACACCAACAATTATCATAACTAATGCTGTACCTACCGCATACTTGGCTGTAAAGCGAATATGATCACCTATTTCTATACCAAGAAGCCCCATTAATATATAGATAGAACCTTGGAGTGGACTTAACAAGTGCAAGGGTTGTCCTAATAAAGAAGCTTGTCCAACTTCCATCGGATGGATACCGAAGTTGGCAGCTGTTTCTGCCATAATCGGAATAATCCCGAAATAAAAGGGAGCATTCGCCATGAAAAATGTAAATGGCATGCTTATAAGGGCAACAATGACTGTTAATTTTGGTCCGAGAGAGTCAGGAATAACTGCTATTAGGGTATCTGCCATCGCGCTAACCATGCCAGTACCATCTATAATCCCAGTAAATACACCTGCTGCAAATATCATGGAGACAACAGTTAATATATTACCTGCATGTGCGTGTAAGCGATCCTTCTGGTCCTGCAAGTTTGGATAATTTACAATCATAACGATGGCAAAGCCGAGCATGAATAACGCAGGCAACGGTAGGAAGCCCGTAAGTAAAGCTGCCAATACTAAAATCGTAAGGCCTAGGTTAAACCAAAATAATTTAGGTCGTTTTATTGATGAGTCCATTCCTACCTCAACTGCAGCAGCAATTTCTTCTTCGTTAAAAGCTTCAATATTGATAACTCCTAATCTCTTACGCTCACGTCGACCCAAGAAGTAAGCCACTCCTAAAATCCATAACACACCCGCAATCATAGAAGGAATGATTGGCAAAAGCAAGTCTATTATATCCACTTTTACCGCCGCCGTAGCTTGGGCAGCTGGTCCCCCCCACGGTAACAAGTTCATAACCCCCATCGCCAATGCAGGAATGCAGGCCAAAATGAGTTTATTCATACCCAGTTTATTATATAAAGGAAGAAAAGCTGTTACTACAATAAGGTAGGTAATAGTACCATCACCATCTAAAGCAACTACCAATGATAAAATTGCAGTGCCCAGTACAATTTTTAATGGGTCACCGCCTACCATTTTTAAAATTCTTGATACTAGTGGATCAAATAATCCTGTATCAATTAATACACCAAAATAAAGAATGGCAAAAATAATCATAATAGCAGTAGGAGCTATAGTCTCGAGACCTTTTAACATCATCGGTCCTAAATCCGTAAACCCTGCAATTAGCGCAAAAACGATTGGAACAACCGTCAGTGCACTGAACGCTGATAAGCGCTTACTCATGATTAAATACATAAATACCACAATCATGGCAAATCCCAGAAATGTTAACATAGTATGCCCCCTCTTTATCTTCCCTGAATTTTTAGAATACTTGTTGAATACGTTATTTCGAATCATATATGAAAATTTTCTATAGTATAAGTTAGCACTGCTTAATGACTATTAACATCATTTCATTGTAAGGGTTTACAAAATTGACATTATTGAATTCCCCTATAATTGTTGCTATGAACCATATCTTGAAGTACTAGTAATTATACATCCAATTGATCATTAGATCCGTTAAGATAATATTACCAATACGCTGGTATCTTGCTCTTTTAATAGTCTCATCTGATTTTTACAGTTTTAAATTATTCACTTAATTACACCTCTTTTTCATTTTAAATTTTTTTATGAATCACCACTTTAATTAAAGAGTGCTCATTACATGTAAGAAATTTTTCTAATAGTTAAAGTAACATAAAGATCATTTATTACCTTTAAACAAAAAAACTCAAAAAGATAACGTTTTCAAAAACCTTTAATTTTAAAAATAAAGCAATATTCGGTGATTCTTAGATTCCAATAGTCATTCAGCATATTATAATAATTACTTTTACTGAAATATTCAGACATGTACTGGTGAATATTTTTAACAAAACCAGAAATTGGAGAAAACTAACTATATCCCTAAGAATTATTGTCCTTTTTGTAGTAATATTTTTTACCTTTATAGTTTATGTTGTAATATTTTTAACTATTAAAAGCATACTATCATGGATGCTTATTAAAAGTAAACCTTTTTTTATCAAGCAGAGAGTAGATGATGGTGAGTAGGATATCTGGTTAAGAAGAAGTAAAAAGGTGATAGGAACAAGGATTCAATTGAATCCTTGCTCCTATCACCTTTTAAATTTAATCACTATAGTGATAATTCATTTTGGTAAGAATTGAATTAATTTCATCAAGACGATTTTTGGTTTTTTCAGGATAATTGATGGCTATGGCGCTTACAAGATAATCTGCTACAAGCATAGATGCTATTGGTGAATTATGAAAAGCGATACTACTAGAATTACATGGCAAGACTAAATCTGAATACTTAACTAGAGGAGAAGAATAACTATCAGTAATAGAAATAATTTGTGCGTTATTGTCTTTAGCTGCCATCGCGAATTCAACAATTCTTCTAGCGTATCTTGGAAAAGAGGTTGCGATGACTAAATCCTTCGAAGTAAAATTAATTCCTTTATCAACCCAATCGCTTAAATCAGCAACAATCAATTCACAGTTTCCAAGTAGACGATTAAGTCCAAAAGTTAAATGTTGTGCCACTGGTAATCCACTTCTCACACTGGTACAAAATATTCGATCTGCAGACACAATCATTTCCACCGTTTTATTTAAACTCTCCGTGGAAATCATCTCTACTGTAGATTGAATATTATTGAGTTGACTTTCTGCAGAGCGAATCCACAAATCACTTTCATTTAAATCTTTTAAATTTGTCTCTAATCTAATTTGAGGAGCTGCTCTATTACGTAAAAGTTCCTGAAGTCCCTTTTGAAATTCAGTATATCCCGAATAATTCAGACTAAAAGTCAATCTCATAATGGTGGTAGTACTAGTTCCTACAATTCCAGCCAACTGATCAACGGTTAAAAAAGCGACATCCACAGGATTTTTAATAATATAGTCCGCAACTCTTTGTTGTGTTTCTGTTAATTCTGATATCTTGTTTTTTAATTTTAATATTGGGTTTTCCATAAGATTCGCTCCAATTGAACATATTATAGTGTAAATTTTATATTTTTTTATTCTAATAAAGTATTTATTACGATATTTAATTGAATTTTATCATTTTTATTTATTAATGTAAAAAAGAGTCCCTTAAATAAGAGTATTAATAATTTCCTTACCTGAAACTTCTAGAACGTATCCATAAACGTATGCATGATTACTTCATAAGTAGTAAATAAGATTAATTTCTTTTAGCACTTCGGAATAAATGAGCTAATAAAGGTGATTGAACCTTTCAAGTTAACAATCTAATTCGCTTTCTTTGTTCTTAAGCCTTTTTTCTTCTTAAAATTCAGTTTCTTTTCAATGTCATTAAAAAAAAAGGGTTTACTTTAATAAATAACGCTGTTAGTATACATTTAAGTTATTAGTAATAAATATTACCCCCAAACAAGTTTCAGTAATATTTATTACTATAAAACTGAAGTTTAGAAAAATAGTGGATTTTCCAATGACCTACAAATCTTTTTTTGTCAATAAACTTAGAAAAATAACGTGACAAAGTGTTGAAGAGACAGGAAATACACTAAAAATTATGTAATTTTTGAAAGCGTTATCTTAGTTGATTGTACAGCAAAGATAACAAGTTACATTTAGTAGCTAATTGTTTAGTTAATGGAAACATAAAAAAGTAAAAGGAGTGTATGTCATTGAGTAACTTAGCACCGTTATTGTCGGAAGAAATTATCGAAAGAGCAAAACGTCTTAACACTACACTTATATCAGATGCGATGGGATGTACAGGTTCTATGGATTATAAAATAAAGCCTGTAGCACCAGGTATGAAAGTAGTTGGTACTGCTCTAACTGTAAGCTTAAGACCTGGAGATAATTTGTTCCTTCATCAAGCTATCTATGATGGGAAAGAAGGTTATGTATTAGTTGCGGATGGAAAAGGACATACTTCAAACGCCTACCTTGGAGAATTGATGGCAGGAGCTGCGAAAGCCATTGGACTTGAAGGAGTCATCATTGATGGATTAGTTCGTGATAAAGAAACACTTAGCGAATTAAAATTTCCTATTTTTGCAAAAGGATTTATTCCAAACGGTCCTCTTAAAGATGGTCCTGGTGAGCTTCATAAACCTATTTCTTGTGGAGGGGTATCCGTAATTCCAGGGGATTTGATCATTGGTGATGATGATGGTGTTATTGTGGTTCCAAGAGACAAGATTGAAGTGGCTCTTTCTAAGGCAGAGAAAAAACTAGATTATGAGAAAACGCGCATAGAAACCATTACAGCTTATGAAACAACCCGCAAGCAAGGCAAACCAGAAGGAAGCATTGAACCTCCTTGGTTGAGAGAACAAATAAAAGCGTATGGACTATAAAAAGAAGGGAGAACTTTAGAATGAAATTAGGTTTTATTGGATTTGGAGAAGCAGCCTTTGAATTATCCGTCGGATTAAAACAAGAAGGTTTAGAAAAGATCCTGGCTCATGATGTCATGTTAGACCATCCTACTTTCGGTCCGCAAATAAAAGAACGGGCTATACAAGCGCAAGTGGAGCTTCATTCTAATCCCGAGGGCGTATTAAATGAAGTTGATGTAGTCATGGTAGCAGTACCAGCAGATAAAGCTTATGAGGTTAGCGAAGTGTTAAAACTTCATCTGAAGAAAGATTGTATTTACGTTGATGTATCGGCTTCGACTCCTGTAGTAAAACAAAATATTAACAAAAACATTCAAGAAAAGAATGCATTTTTTGTCGACGCAGCAATGTTAGGGCCCTTACCGGTTTATAAACATAAAGTTCCTATTTCAGCAAGTGGCAACGGAGTGGATCGGCTTATCGCATTAATGACTCCATACGGCATGGATATAACTAAGGTGAGTGAGAATCCTGGCGATGCTTCTGCTATAAAACTGGTCCGTAGTATTTATATGAAGGGAGTAGCCGCCCTTTATCTAGAGTTGTTAGAGGCCGCCCATGAATTTAATATAGAAGAATTGGTTTTAGATTCGATAAGTGAAACGATGGATAGCAAGAGCTTTAAAGAAACCATGAATCGATTAGTAACGGGAACGTCTATTCATGCATTAAGAAGATCAATTGAACTAGATGGTTCTATCCAAATGTTAGAAGCTTCTAATCTTAATTCAGTCATGTCTAAGGCAGCAAAAAACAAATTAGAAAGATTAGCTACATTCAATTTGAAAGAGAAGTTTAAAGGTCAAAAACCGGATTATTGGTTAGAAGTCATTAAAGCATGCAAAGAAGAGAATACAATTTTAAGTAGTTAAATGAAATAAGCTATATTACTATTATGGGGTACCACCATTGTTACATGGTCCTTTGTGCTTCGAATCAAAAACACCGCCCCTTGGATTTTACATTATCTACCTAAGAGAATATTGATTTTTAGTGTGACAATTTTTTGTGATGGTAAATTTGTTTATTTCTCCAATGCTATTGCACAAAACAGAGCAACCCTTCGAGGATGGAGATTTTATAACTGAACTTCAATTTTCAAGACCCAAATTATAAAAACCTTAATAAATAAAAGAGAGCACATATTAACCATTTATAATATGTACTCTCCTTTTTTCTTTTAGTGAACTATCGCACCCGTTTGTTTAAGTAAATTCCTTCACAAAACTTGTCATTTGCCATTTCTATTATCACAGGAATGCTGCCTCTATTAGCTCAACCAACAGGACTTCAATCCCTCTTGAAACTGAAACAGTCCCCCTTTAGCTTAGAAGGATAAAATAATGTTGACGTTGAATATACATTAAATAATCAATTACTGTTTTAAATCAACAAAATTAGAGGAGTTATTCTAATGAATAATATTTTTGAGGTCTTGTTTACAGAAGAAATTTTAAAACGTATCGACAACTTAAGCGCAAATTCAAAACCATCATGGGGAAAAATGGATGTCGCACAAATGTTAGCTCATTGCTCATCCTTCCAAGACATTGCTATGGGCTATTCTATGCCTCCAAGAGGTTGGTTAGGGCTATTAATAGGTCGGTTTGCAAAAACCATGTTTTATAATGACAAGCCCCTACCGCATAATATGTCTACTATTCCAACCATTTTAATAACCGATAAAAAAGATTTTGAAATAGAAAGAGAAAGATTGAAAGAAAAAATTACAACCTTCCAAAAGAATGGACCAGAGGCTTGTACAAGTCACCCACATCCTTTTTTCGGAAGACTTTCTTCCGAGCAATGGGGACATGGAATTTATAAGCATCTTGACCATCATTTAAAACAGTTTGGGGTTTAGTAACGGTAATTTAATTATGGACGAAAATCAACAATCCGGTAAAACTGGATTGGATAATAAGGTTTGAGCTTTAACCATTACTGGTTTCCTTATTGAACTAACCTCCCTCAATAAACTAAACACAATCTCACGATTGCTCTAGAATTCTTAGGATTTCATAGTCATATCATTAACCGTTATCTATATAAGCTCGGCATTACTCCTCAAGTATAGGGATTAATCGAAAAAAGTGTATGCTAAACTAGCCAATTATAGGAAAAAATTGGTTCAAGCAATGTTATGATCGCACTTTTGGATATCCACATGTCTCATGGAGGTCAACCCTCCCATGTCTCACAGAGTCGATGCTCCTACATTCCTTCGTTCAACCTTTCCATGAGGTGGATGTCGGTCATGCTGCCCCACAGGATCTAAGTCCTCACGTTAGTTGCTTTGCCGACTAATCCGTGCTTCACTTTTAAATGAGTGTTAATTAAATGACCGTGCAACCTTAAAATTCAATGAACTATGCGACTGTTTGATGTACTACAAATGTTGCCATATGAGGGATATCCTTTAACATCTTGTCTTCTTGAAACTTAAATTGTTTTTTACCGATTGAAAACAGAATTCGAATAAGCTTGTTACACAAGGCTATCAGAGATTGCATTTTCTTTAAGGGATTGTGAGAACGTGTTGTGTAATATATATGAAGAGCTCTAAAAGCCTTGTTCTTTGCCACCAGTATCATGGCTGCCCGGAATAAGAGAGCCCTTAATTTCTTTCGTCCCCGTTTGGTAATCTTGGTCTGACCTTTGTGCTTTCCGGATGTGTTTTCTTTTAAACTTAAACCTGCTAATTTTACGATTTGGCGAGGATGTTGATAGTCCCTGAGGTCGCCGACCTCTGCAAAAAACCCTGCTACTGTATCTCGACCGATTCCTGACACCTCTAACATCTGTGTGACGCCTGGGATATGGTCTAATAACTGATCTAATTGATGATCTAATTCTTCGAATTTCATTTGAATAAAATCATACTTCTCTAGTAAAGCTCTCAACTCTAATTTCGCCATAGCTGCCCCTTGACGAATACCAATCGAACGATTGGCTACTTCTTTGAGTGCTCGTATCTTCTTTAAGCCTATACTGCGTTTTACCACTTGTCTTAAGGAAAGCAAGAGCTCTTCATCCGTATAATTTACAAGTTCATGTGGCAAGGCTTCTAGCTTTAGAAAATGAATAGCTGCCTTGCCTTCCCAACTTTTGAACACTGTCAAAAATTCGGGAAAGTAACGATCAAGCCAGTTATGAACTTGTCCTTGAACAACCTGTAAGTCAACGTTGAGAAGGTCGCGAAGTTTTTTGGCCACTCGGAGTTCTGCATAAATTCCTTGTGGAATTGTTGGTTCGGCGTATCTTCCGTCTTTGACTAATTGTGCGATGACTTTTGCATCTTTCACGTCATTCTTTGTAGGTGAATTATCGTCTAATTCTTTACTTCGTTTAACATGTAGTGGATTGACAGATACGAACTTAATATTATTCTCCTTTAGAAGATGAGCTAGATTTAACCAGTAGTGACCAGTTGGCTCCATGCCTACAATCACTTGATTTAACTTACACCCTTTAACAAGTTGGGTAATCCAATCTAGAAACGAATGAAATCCTGCTTTCGTATTTTCAAAGAAACACGTTTTACCTAGTTCCAATCCTCTAAAATCCTGTGCTCTCGCGACATGATTGTGCTTGGCTATATCTACTCCGACAATTAAGGTTTCAGAAGTAATTTGAGAGATTTTATGATTTTGGTTATAATTCATGGTGAGACCTCCAAATAGATGTATTGTCCTTTTTAGCTGGCCAGCTCAGGACACATTCATCTTATCAAGAGGTCTTTTTTCGTTCAAACCTCATTTTCAGTTATTACAGGAATGCTGCCCCTTTAGTTGCAAAAAGAAAGAGCTGCCTTAAAGACAGCTCTGATCCTAAGCTAAAGCACCCGTTAGTTGATTAACATTAATATCCTTTAAGATATATTTTACCGAATGTGGTTTGCATAAGGGTCGTATATCCCTGTTAGCAATAGAACACCTGCTGATAAAATTAACATTCCAGTTATTAACATTCCATAACCAACCATCTTGTTATTCTTTTTACGTGAAAACACACCAAATATAACGAAGATTATCGCAATAGGAATTAATATAAGTCCTAACCCAATATTCACCCTTTTTTCAACTCCTTATATATCCATAATAATGTAAACTAACCTGCCCCGTTAGTGCCATAAGAAAAAGCTGCCTTAAAGACAGCTCCAATCTTCAGCTAACGCACCCGTTAGTTTAAGTATAATCATTCACAATCTCTATTAACTTCTCTAAAGTTTTTAAGTTATGTACAAAAACTATACTTTGACATCGCACAAAGTATGGAGATTATTTCAAGTAAAATAAAACTGCCAAGTTGATTTTTAAACTCACTTATTTATTGAGTTCATTAGTTGGAAAAAGTATTCAGGTTTGTGAGTCTTATTTAGGTTATACCACGAATGTAATGTATCTGGTGTAAATACATCTAATTTTTTCAGTACTTCCATCGCAAATTCCAAAGGAGCTACTCCTGATGCAGTAACCAAATTTTCACCAGTTACGACAGGTTCCATCTCATAAAAGTTTTCTCCTTTATAATTAGGACAGACCATTTTAATATACTCTAAGCTATTGCTTGTATGCTTTCTAGAATCTAGATATCCCATATTCGCTAGTCCCTCAGTTGCACCACAAATAGCAGCAACAATAGTGCCAAGCTTTAAAGCCTCGCCAATTTTTTTCAAGATAGATTGATGAATAGCTTCTCCCCAAGTATTCCCTCCAGGTAGAATTACAAGATCTTTACTATCAAAGTTACATTCATCAAGAGAAATATCTGGTTTTATACTTAGTCCCCCCATCGTAGTAATAATTTCTTTATTCGCTCCTACTGTAATTACTTTTAAAGGTGCTAAATCCTTTTTGAAATATCTTCCTGAATTTAGTTCCGCAATTAAATATCCATATTCCCAGTCTGACATTGTATTAAATACATATAGATAAACTTTTTTTATTTTCATCCACTAACACTCCAATCATAATTTTCATAGTTTATTTTTCCACATCAAAAGCTACTCCACCAAAAAGAACGTATGTTCCTTTTGGTGTAATTATATACCATAATTAGCCAATAGTCTATTTCTTATTGAACTATCCTGCCCCTTTAGTTTAAGTACATTTCTTCACAATCTCAAAACGTGCTTTTCAATTAAATGGCCCGATTGCGGAGGATGGAAAAATATGAAAGAGCTGCAAAATGGCTTCTAAGTTATTTTACTAACCTTCCCGTTAGCGCAAGAACGAATAAGAGAAGTGAAAGGATCATATAACAATTTAGTAAATTAGCATTATTATAAAATGATGGCTTTTTTGATGTTATTAATACAAAATATATGTCTTATAAGCACTCCTGGATTACAAAAAAGTGCTTATGGTACTTCAAAGTGCGTACTTCTCAAGTGTGGTTTTTTGATGCAAAATAACAGTGAACAAAGCACAATACAGAAGGAGCTGAAACACTATAAATAATGAATCTCAAACAACACGCAAAGTCGCCTTGGTCGTAGGTGCAAATGGTGTTATCGGACGCAACCTTATTGATCACCTCATTACTCTCCCTGACTGGAACGTGATCGGCGTATCGCGTCGAGGCGGAGAGTCTGTCGGCCGTGTCCGGTATGTGGCTGCGGATCTACTCAATATAGACGACACCCGCGAGAAGCTAAACAGTTTAACTGAGGTAACACACATCTTCTATGCCGCCTATCAGGACCGTCCAACTTGGGCCGAACTTGTTCCTCCCAACCTCGCCATGCTAGTGAATACCGTAGAAACGATAGATCCAATCGCGCCGGGTTTAAAACATGTCAGTTTGATGCAGGGATACAAAGTATACGGCGCACATCTCGGCCCGTTCAAGACCCCTGCCCGTGAGACAGACGCTAACCATATGCCACCCGAGTTCAATATTGATCAGCAAGATTTCTTAGAACAAAGGCAAAAAGGAAAGGCTTGGACTTGGTCGGCGCTCCGTCCTTCTGTAGTCTGCGGTTTCTCGCTTGGAAATCCGATGAACCTCGCCATGGTTATTGCGATCTACGCCTCAATTTCGAAGGAGCTTGGAATTCCGCTACGGTTTCCGGGCAAACCAGGTGCCTATGACAGCCTCTTGGAGATGACAGATGCGGGGCTTCTCGCGAAGGCAACAGTATGGGCGGCGACTGAAGAGCGTTGTGCTAATCAGGCATTTAACATCACTAACGGCGATCTGTTCCGTTGGAATGAATTATGGCCGAAGATCGCTCACTACTTCGGCTTGGAGACGGCGCCTCCGCTGCAGATGTCACTGGACGTTGTCATGGCGGACAAGGAGCAACTCTGGAACAAAATGGTCAAGAACCATGGGCTTGCCCGGCACTCCTATCAAGACGTATCCTCCTGGCGATTCGGTGATTTCGTGTTCTCTTGGGATTACGATTTCTTCGCCGACGGAACTAAGGCCCGCCGCTTAGGTTTTCACGAATACGTCAATACCGAAGCGATGTTTATGAATATCTTCGACGACTTCCGCAAACGTAAAGTTATCCCGTAAACAAAAAGCCGGCCTTGTATATTAGGTCGGCTCCTTATATGTTATGTACGTCTTCAAGCTGTAGATTGGCTAGGACGGTAGCTCTTCCCCCGTACTTTCTCTCTATATGCGAATCCCCCCACCTACACATCAGATGCAGGATCTCCTTTAGACTCCAGCCGTAGTCTGTTAACTCATATTCGACTTTTGGTGGAACCTGATTGTAAGAAATGCGCAGGATGACGCCTTCCTCTTCAAGCTCCCGAAGTTGCTGCGTTAACATTTTTTGAGTAATTGCGGGTATTAAGCTTTTCAATTCATTGTTACGTTTCTTTCCAAATGTTAGATGAAAGAGAATTACGGGTTTCCACTTTCCTCCAATCACCTCCAAAGTTGCCTCTACCGCAGTGTTGTAAATCTTATTAGGATCCTTCATTACACACCTTACCTTCCTTTTAAGAATATTCCGACACAGGTCACTGGTATACATCATATGAATTGGAGCAATTAAATATCCGTCCATCGGTCCATCCTCCGATAAAAACACCTGAAATAACAATACTTACTATCCCAACAATAAGAAAAACTGAAACATTAATAACTCCCCCTTGTAGGCTCTTATGTATTTACATTACATATTATACCGTGGGATTAATTCGGTTTATCATTAAAATTTCTTGCCCCGTTAGTAAAATAAGTACCTTATGGATTGCAATGCACCTATTTGTCATATTATTTTTGTACTTGAATCACTTAATTTCTAAAAATCATTGCTAGAACGACTGCATAATTCGTGCGATTTCTTTTTCTAAAACAACGGGCTCGTTTGCGTAATTGTAAATCCCTAAAAACTTCTCTATAGCCTCTGGATGGGAACTGATTAGCTTGTTGACAGCATCCTGTTGTTCAGATATACGTTCATTCTTCGAAATTTGGCATCCCATGTGAAACCGAACCATAAACTCATCTTCTATTGCCTTTTGATATTCTTCAGACATTTGATTTGATTGATTGGATCGTCCCTTATACTTCAATAGAATATCGGATAATAAACGTGCTCCACATATAGCATCATGGATACCCTGCGCCATGCCAGGATCTTTAAAACAAACTGCATCCCCAACCAACGCCCAGCCTTTTCCCATTCCTTTATACCAGTAATTATCATATCCTAGAATGCCTTTGACCGGTTCTACTAGGTCTGCATTTTTCAAGCGCGCCCCAATTGTTGTATTCGGAAAGTTATCCGTTAAGAAATTGCGTAGACAGCTCTCCGGATTTAATTTCAACCGTTCTATCAATTCCTTATTTTCTAATGGGAAAATGCCGACAACAACATATAAATCATCATTCGTCGGAAAGAGAATGGCTGTGTTATCTTTTATCTTGTATACTTCAAATTTAGGGACATTATCGTGGCGAAATCCAGAGAAATACCCGAAATAGATGCCGACTGTTGCCGGAATACTTATTTTGAGTTCACTTTTTACCAGCTTGCGAATAATAGAGGAACGGCCGTCTGCTCCGACTACCAGGCGAGCTAAAAATTCTTGTTTCTCGTTGTTGCCGCCTAAACCTTTCACGCCTATCACTGTTTCGTCGTCACGAATGACATCAGTCACACGAAATCCTTCTAAAACGGTTACATTCATTTGAGATTTGGCTTTTTCAAGTAGGATATGATCGAGATAAGTTCTTCTAATACAATAACAACTGTCCTCTCCGTAAACCTCGGGGATGAGACCTTCTATCACGGTATCCTCAAATTGAAATTTAATATCCCGTACCGGTGGTGCTTTTGTTTCCAATAACTTGTCCAAGACACCTATTTCTCGAAGAAGAGCGACAGTATTATTGAAAAAGGTATGGGTTGATAATGTGTCCCTTGGAAAAGTCGATTGGTCGACTAACAACACATGGAAACCTGACTTAGCAAGATAGATTGCCAGGGTAGAGCCGGCACATCTAGCACCGGTAATGATGACATCATAAGTCTTATTCATCGTATCACTCCATTTTTAAGTACAATTATTAACTTGCTTATCCATTAGCAGACTTCTAAAGTTAATGCTCCTATGAATTAAAGTAATGAGGGAAATTGATAAGAATATACTACATACATAAATTATGGAAGTTAAAACCAAATAAGTAAAGAGAATTCCAACCTAAAAAGTCGATCTCCTCTACGTTAAGGAATCGACTTTTTTACTTCTTCTTATAGAACTCCCTCAGTTAATTAAGTATTTCTTACGATTGCTCGCTTATTCTTTTTTCTTCTTATCCCCCTCTCACTAGAGAATCAAAAGGAAAGTAGTGAAATTATAGCATGTCTTATTCAACCTGACCCGTTAGTTCTATTAGCAACCTCGATAAGTTAAAAAAATAAACCTTTCTACCTAAGGAAAGGTTTGTTAGATAAGACTGATTATTTCAATTTAAGTATTATTTTCCCCTTTGCTCTTCCAGTCTCTGCATACTCCAATGCTTTTTGGGCATCTTCGAAAAGAAAGATTTTATCAAGTGTAGGCTTAATTACTTCTGACTCTAACATTTCTGTTAAAATTTTTAACTGCTCTCCACTATGCTTCATAAAAAGAAACGTGTATTGGACATTATGTTTTTTTTCTAGCTTCGTAAGTTTATAACTTGCAATGGAAAATAAGGTTTTTTTTAATGAACTAAATCCGTTTTCTTTAGCAAAGCGACCATTCGGGATTCCAGATATAGAAACAATCTTTCCTCCTTTTTTTAATGTTACAAATGATTTCTCTAATGTCGCCCCCCCAATGGTATCAAGAACTGCGTTGTAGTCACGAATCGAATGTTCCAACTTTTCTTTCTTGTAATTGATAACTTCGTCAGCGCCAAGAGATCTCACCAAATCAGTACCATCACTAGCTGTAGTTGCGACAAAAGCACCCATATGTTTTGCAAGTTGGATAGCAAATGTTCCTACTCCCCCTGAACCTGCATGTATTAATATTTTATGTCCTTTTTCAATTCGCAGAATATCATGCAAAGCTTGGTAGGATGTCAATCCGACTAGAGGGATGGAGGCGGCTTCTTCAAAACTTAAATTTTTAGGTTTTAATGCAATATCTTCTTGGTTAACAGAGAGATATTCAGTAAAAGTTCCCATTTTATTTACTCTAGGTCGACCATATACCTCATCACCGACTTTAAACTTCGTGACACTAGTACCTACTTCAACAATTTTTCCGGAAAAATCGTTTCCTAAAATTAAAGGCATCTTGTATTTCAATAATAATTTTAATTCACCCTTACGAATTTTTGTATCAAGAGGATTTATACTTGCCGCATATATCTCAACTAAGACCTCGTCATTATTTATTTTGGGCATAGGGAAGTCAAAAAAATTTGGATTTTTACCGTAGTTTTCAATTGCTAAAGCTTTCATTATAATCCTCCACATTTTTATTTAACGCACATGTATCTTTTCATAACGAACCCTAAGAAAAAAGATTATGAATATCCCTGGATGGGATATTCATATTAAATAAATTATTTTAAGAAAGGATAATCTGTATAACCTTCTTTTCCCCCTGCATAGAGCGTGTTTATATCAGGTTCGTTTAGGGGAACACCTGATTGAATCCGTTCTGCAAAGTCTGGATTAGCTAGTACCCAAGTGCCTACTGTGACAATATCTGCAAGATTATTATCTACATCAAACGAAAGTTGATCTAGAGGACGGCCTGGACGGTTAACAAGAAGTGATTGATCCCAAAGTTGACGCACATCTTTTAGGAATTGCTCGTTTCCGAAGTGCATTAAATGCAGATATGCAAGGTTAAGCTTATTTAATTCACTTATTAAATAGCGATACATCTCAAGGCTATTTTCCCCCTCATCAATGCCTTGCAGTGTTCCTTGAGGAGAAAAACGGATGCCTGTTCTTTCTGCTCCTATTTCATCAACAACTGCTTTAGCTACTTCAATAGCGAATCGAGAACGACCCTCAATCGTACCACCGTATGCATCTTGACGATGATTGGAGTTTTCACTAAGGAATTGTTGGATCAGATAACCATTCGCTCCGTGAATTTCAACTCCGTCTGCACCAGCTTCAATTGCTGAACGTGCTGCTAAACGAAACTTATTTATAACACCTTTTATCTCAAGCTCACTCAATTCTCTTGGTGTTGGAATTTCTTTCATTCCTTCTGCCGTGAAGATTTCCATACCAGGTGCAATAGCTGACGGTGCAACTGCTTGGCGGTGGTGAGGTGTGTTATCAGGGTGTGATACACGTCCCACATGCATAAGCTGAACAAAAATATGACCGCCTTCACCATGAACTTTAGAAGTTACTTTTTTCCACCCTTTAATATGATTTTCTGTATAAATACCAGGTGTATTAGTGTAACCTTGCCCATCATCTGAGGGTTGGGTTCCTTCGCTTATAATTAAACCGACTGAAGCACGCTGGACCATAGTACTCTGCTATTAAATCGCTCGGTGTACCATCTGGTAAAGCTCTACTTCTAGTCATCGGAGCCATTCCTATACGATTTTTCAAGTCAATGTTTCCGATACGAACTGTTTCAAATAATCTGCTCATATGAATACTCCTTTTTAATAAGAATTAGAATCAAGGAATGAATTTACGTGTTCTGCAAATATTTCTGGAAATTGAAACAGGTGCCCGTGACCAGAATCAGGATATATAATCAGCTGTGCTTTCGGTAATTTCTCTGTTAAGATATAACTGTTTTTAGTCGGTACCATCACATCATTAACACCATTAGTAACAAGTACAGGGTGTTTGATGTTTTGTAACCATTCATAATCATGATTGGATTTTTGTTTAGCCCATTTTGCAATGGCTTGTAATTGTGCCTCTTTTACTTGTTCTGAACTGTTTACTTTTTTCTGATTAAAAATTCTTTGTAGTGAAGCCATTCCTGCAGATTTACTTGTTTCGGTTTGTCCGTAGAAAAAGAACATAAAATCATTTATTCCATCTTCTTCCGTTCCTCCGTGACGATTCATTCTTTCTAAAATTTCTGGATTTGGATTAATACCAGATTCAGGCGAAGTACCTGCCATAATAATTTTTCTTACTAAATCTTCCTCTTGTAAAGCTAGCTCTTGTGCAACCATGCCACCAATGGAAAAACCAAGAATGTCAACTTGTTCTAATCCAAGAGCTTTTATAAATGTTGCTGTATCTTTAGCCATATCAGCAATTGTAGTAGGCGTTAGTCCATCGGTCTCACCCACCCCTTTATTGTCAAACAAGATTACTGGGCGTGTATTTGCAATAGGTTCAAGCATGTTTGGA
Organism: Peribacillus sp. AS_2; assembly: GCF_026891895.1. Classification (NCBI taxonomy): domain Bacteria; kingdom Bacillati; phylum Bacillota; class Bacilli; order Caryophanales; family Bacillaceae; genus Peribacillus; species Peribacillus sp. AS_2. Next base: position 43,972 of record NZ_JAPTGA010000019.1, on the reverse strand, counting down.
TCCCAGTTTTCCATCGTTCCTCTAAAGTGAACAAGAAATACTACTGGTATACCATCTTGCGTACCAAATTTTCTATATGCGTAACGAGTTCCATCTGCTTCAATAAATTCTGATTCTGTTGGTATTTTAAAGTTAGTCATTATTGTGTTCCTCCTTAGAAATAAAAAACGGTTTTATACGTATGCATTATGATGGTTTGTTTCATGTCCTTTTTTAGAATGAACGTTCTAAAAAGAGTAAAAAAAAGAAAGCTAGTCCAACACTGAAAGTGCTAGAGTGATGATGCCTTCTAATTCTTTTTTATTGTAATTAGTTTTTATTAGTACTCTTATACCTACCAAATTGTTGTGTAAGAAACGAGATGTGTTATCAGAATCGATTTCTTTTGATAGCTCTCCACTAGTCTGGCCCCGTTTTATAAGGTTATTAAACATATCTTCAGTACGGTTAAACATTTTTGTGACTATGCGTCCAATTTCTTTGTCCAGCAAAGATAATTCTATGGCTGCATTTACTGATAGACAACCTTTTGGGTATTGTTCAATGGAATTCAGTACGAAAATAAACACATCACGGATCGTCTGTTTAATGGATGAAGTGCTACTAATTATCCTTTCCATCTCATTGACGATGAGCTCTTCATAGTGATTAAGGGAAGCTAAAAACAATGAACGCTTGTCACCAAATGTATCATATATACTCCTGCGGTGTATTCCCATATGATCCACCAAATCTTGCATGGATGTTTTTTCATAACCCTGTTCCCAGAAAAGCTCCATTGCTTTTCTTAATACTGCTTTTTCGTCAAACTCTTTACTTCTAGCCATTTTATTTCTCCTTTAAAAAATCCATGAACCAATACTAACAAAAACAAACGTCATAATCCATTATAGAATGAACGTTCTAAAATAAACACATGAATTTCAAACCATGATTAGATAATACCCTTTTTAGAACGATTAGTAAAGAATTATAACTATCCAATAATCCCCAATAAATTTGCTGCATGCACTCATACCAAATAAACAAGAAACAGCAATTAGAAAAAAACATCTGAGCCCTTACTCAACCAAACTGCCCCTGATAGTTGCCATAAGAAAAAGCTGTCTTTAAGGCAGCTCCGATCTTCAGCCAACGCACCCGTTGTTTATCTGTTTAAATTTGAAAGGATTGAACCAAACATTCTTCATTATCGACAATTTGCTTTTTTTCTTCAAAATCTATATTTAGCTCACTGAAAATCTTTCTCCAAAATATAACAGCAGGGATATTATTGGCTAATTGAACAACAAAGTAACTACCTTTTTTTTGTTTAAACAATTCCTTTAATAATGATATTGCAGTACCTTTTCTTCTATATTTTTTCAAAATGAAAATATCATTAATGCTGTAATCATAGTCCTTATTTAAAAATGGCCTTTCTAACAGTAATAAAAACCCTGCAATTTTCATATCTTTTTTCAAAAAGTATGGGGTTAATCCTTCCTCCTTCCAAATTAATTCAAATGAATCAAATTCAAATGAGCCATCTGTTGATATGTCTAAACCCTCGGTAAACTCCGAAAGGTCATGTAAATAAAGCGAATATAAATTCTGAAGAATATGCTTTTCATCTTTGGAAACGGGGTTGAATGAAACAGTCATCGTTATCCCTCTTTTACCATTTATTAAGCTCTTACTTCATTAATTTCGATATAAACTTCCATTTGTCCTTCATGAACTCCCCTGCCACCGTTAGTTGCATAAAGAAAAAGCTGCCTTAAAGACAGCTCCGTGGAATAAGGGTTAATGATTTTTATTTGCATACATCCTTGCCATTGCCGAAGGTGAAAATTTAATTCTATATGTCCCTTCAAGTTCTTTCTTAATTTTATCCGTTAAAGTTAAGCCTTGTTTATTGTGTTCTTCTTCAAGTTCAATCCCATTAGGAAGCAATTTATCTTCATCCCAATCAATCCATTCACCATACCTATTTACCCATTCAATCAATTCATTAGTTAACGTATCTGAAATCGGAAGGTCATCTATATCCAAGTTACAACCACATTGATTGCACCATATAGGATCCGCCCCAACATCCCCTTCAACTTTCAACTCATATGTTTCTTTTTGTTCACATAAACATTCCATATTATTTTCTGACTCCTCTACTACACGCTTTTTTATTATATTTTACATGACTTTTGCTAAAGTAACCTATCCTATTAGTTCAATAAGAAAAGCGATTCTTATTAAAGAATCGCTGAGTTTATAGACAAATATCCTCCGAAAAATTGAGGGAATCTCATGCCTTTTCCCTTATCCCTTTTCGATCATGTAAAATTTCTTGAATGATTTCAATATGAACAAAAGACCATGATCTTTCATGAAAGTGAAGAAACACACTTATGGAAAGAATGGAAATATATATTATACTAAAGACGACCCAAAGCAAACTCCCATCTTTAAAAAGGAAATCTTGCAATTGATTTGAAAACAGAAGAAAAAGCCAAGGTCCAGAGGATATTATAATAGGAATGATCCCCGATCCGTTTTTCTCTTTTATCATACAATAATAAACTTTTTTTAACGTATCGCTATCAATTGAACTGTAAAAATTTTGAATTTCTTCCACTTCAATCAGTTTCTTCATCCCTTTGAAAGAACGGTCTTTGTTTGATGCTTTTTTTAATTGAAGATAAATTTTATGAGCATCTCCCCGTAATGAAAACATATATCTGATCTTTCCCCCCTTCCAAAAAACTCCTTACTGAAAGGTTTTGTAATACTCCGCATTTTTATGTAGTCTTTGTCTTTTACAGTATCTACTTAAGGGGATACATACGAATCATTCTAAAAATCCAGCTCGTAATAAAAATCTAAAAAGACCATAATCATCGATGATCATGGCCTTTTAGGTAATGAAAAGAGAGGGAATCACCTCTCTTTCTTAAACCGTTTTACTTAGTTCCAGATTCATTTTTGCCCGTATCTTCAGCTAATTGTTCAAATGAAGGGACCTTACCATGTGGATTCTGAGATTGTTTACGATCTTTCCATTGGCGTTCTTGTTGTCGCTTAGATTGAGTCATCTAAATAAGCTCCTTTACATAAAGTTAAGTAAAAAGTTTGAAGCACGATAAGCGTACTCGAGCAGGCATCAATGCATGCCTTTCCACTCACCTTGATTTTTAGATGCTTTTTCTTTTTTTGCTTTATTTTTATGTGCTTGATTGGCATTTGCACTGCCGAATTCTTTAGAGAATTCAGAATCAGTTTTACTTGAATCAAACCCTTGTTTGTTTTTTTGATCTGCATCATTTTTCTTTGTTCGTTTTGCCATGTATACCCCTCCTTCTTATCTTTAGTATGAGATCTGAAAGAAGAAATATACTCCGAATAAAACCGGCAGCAGCATGAAGAATCCTTCATGTAATTCGGGTAAATAATAAAGTGAATAATGAGTTCGAATTCGTATTTAACCGTTCGTGCAGTATATCCAAATTATTGAACCTGAGGGTTAAATAAAAATGGGCTATATGTGGTTTTTTTTTACCTCTTTTCCATCAGTTCTGCCATTTGTTTCGAATTTGGATTTCCTTCATTATTTATCAATGATGCACCTTTATGATTGTTTTGGTCATTATAAAGTCCGTTTGTTCTTCATCACCCATATAAAAAGAGTGGGCTCCAGTTTGAACAAACCCAATTTTCTTATAAAAACCAATGGCATTTTCATTTTTTTCCCATACGCCCAGCCAGATTTTCTTTTTATTACGTTCCATCGCCATGTCCATTGCTTTATTTAGCAGACACTTACCAAGCCCATGTTTTTGAAATTTGTTCTTTATATAAATCCGCTCGACTTCAAGTGAATCATCACCCATTTCTTCAGTTTGAGCATCATTGGTATTGACCTTTAAATATCCAGCGACTTCATTATTAAAATAAACAAAAAAGAATTGCGAAGAATTATTGGATAATTCTTTTTCTAATTGGTTTAGGTTAAATGCCCTTTCCAAATAGGCATTCATATTTTCGGGTGAATTCTGATGCTTAAATGTCTCATTAAATGTTTCATAACTAATTTCTTGAAGAATGCGTGAATCGTCTAGGGTACACTTTTTAATATTTGCAGTCATTTAAATATGCCGCTCCTCTATATAATCAATAATTTCTCTTGTTTCCCTTTTTTACAAATTCCCAGTCTTTCTCTACATTTTTTCTTACTCTTTGAAGAAGATCGGAAATGGTTTCTACTTCTCTTTCCGAAAGTCCCTCTAATGCAACGGTATTGGAATAATCATTTTCTCTTTTTATAAAAGGATAAATACTTTTTCCTTTCTCCGTTGGAAAGAGCTTTTTAATTTTTTTGTTGTGTTTATCTTCTTTCTTTTCAATAAAGCCATTGATTTCAAGTTTTTTTATAGCACGAGCTGCTGTTGTTCGATCTACTTTTATCATCTCAGCTACCTTTTCCTGAATCATTCCTGGATTTTCACATATTCGCACAAGGTACAAATACTGCCCTTTTGTAAGGTCATGTTCTTTAAATTCGATATTGCTTATGGAATCTAATGCTCTTGCTATCATTCCAATTTCACGAAGAATTTCCTTCATAATAAACTCCTTAACACGTATTTTTGTTGCAAATGCAATAAAAATGACCTATATTAAATTTAACGTAATTTTGTTGCGTTTGCAACAAAAAAGGGGGCGGTATAGTGAAATATGTTTTTTATGTATTAGGAATTTTAATATTAACCCTTGGTATTTCTTTCACTATACAATCAGATCTTGGGACTTCACCTTTTGATGCACTTCTGGTGGGACTATCCATAAATGCGGGGCTTACTGTGGGAAGTTGGGAAATCATAATAGCTTTGATCTTGATATGTTTTAATTCATTTTTAAAAAGGCAAAGACCAGAAGTTTTGGGGTTGTTAACAGCATTTATAACGGGTATCGGGATTGATATGTGGCTTTTTATATTGCACAATTTGATAACGCCTGAACTATGGTACAGCAAAGTTATTTGTTTTGGAATCGGCTTGGTTGTTATAGGATTAGGAACGGCAACATATTTACACACAAATTTTGCACCGATTCCAGTTGACCGATTAACATTAATCATAAAAGAATTAACGAAAACTAATATATTTTTTTCAAGAACAGCCATTTACCTCGCATTCTTGATAATGGCAATGATATCAAATGGACCAATTGGCGTTGGAACCTTATTAACCGTTTGTTTAGGCGGGCTAATACTCAATTACTTTATGCCATTTACTGAAAAAATATTAGACCGCATATTAACACACCCTAGTACATCACCCAATTATGATAAAGATAAAAAACATTCAATATAGAATGATTTTTATCTTTATCGTTCAACTAACTTGCTCCTAAAAAGACTGCCAGCGATGGCAGCCAGATTTTAAAAGTAACGCACCCGTTAGGTAAAGAACAAGTACTATAAAACTCTCTTATAAAGCAAGATTACGGATCAAAAAATCCAGGTGAAAAAAGCGTAAACTCCGACTAATGCAAAGAGAATTGTTAATATGATTATTGAGAAGCAACCCAAACTAGCCAAATTATCTTTTAATAGATCGTCAGGTTGTTCCAGCAGACTCTCTTTCACTTTATTTTGTATAGGCGAAATTACCTGATCCAATTCCAGTTCTATTAAAATTTCACTATCACCTTTAAATTTCAGAGCTCGTGCTATACTGAAAGGATCGTTTCCCACGGATTTTTCGAACAAAATACACGCTTTTACCATCTCTGATGTCTTATTCTTTTCTAAATACCAATAACGACCTGCCATGGAAGGGTATTTCAATGCAAAATAGATGTCCCCCAGCTTTCTGCGCAGTTCTAACTCATTAGGATAGGTCGAAATTAACCCGTGTAGCCTATCCCTTGCTTTCCCTAAATCATTTTTTTCAATGTCCTCTTCTATCTTCTTAATCGTTTTAACAGGTATCTTTTCTATATAAACACCTCATTATCTTTTCTTTATATTCTTTATTTCTAGATCGTTCAAGATAGTTCCTTCTGCAATTTTTACTCCCATGGATTTTCATACTTAGTTCTAATTTTATCGACTTTAGTATATTCGCAAATGGTATCTTTGCCTGATGAATGGACTTTCATCGTTTTTTTTTCGACTATAATAGTAAGGTTGTCAGAACCGCCACCATAATCAAGTTCGTAATCATTGCTCTCAATATGCTTATATGTTCCGGTAGATTGTTCCCCGCCTTGGACTCTTGAATTTTGAATTTCAAAATTATTTTCCCCTTTAAAGGTAAAGGATTTTCGACAAACACGCTTATCTCCACCCGAATTTTTCCATTATCCTTTCCAAGATGGTGCTTTTTCTTCACCACACGCAGCTAATACTAAAGCAGACATTGCTGAGATCATTAAGGCTTATGTAGAGTTAACACGATCTGTGAAGGACAACAACCCGAATTCAATAAGGAATACGGGCAGAATCATTAAGAACAGAACTATCTATTTTTACGATTCATTGCCGTCACCTTTTTTCATGTTAAAAGTCTTGATTCCACGTGATGTAGGAGGCAGCGGCCTTTGATTATTGCCTTCCCTTTTTAAATTATGAGTGGAGCTTATAAATTTGGGTCTGTCTTTAAACGCCCATATTGGTCTCCTGAAGAATGTATCTCCTAGTCCTTCCGGGTTAAGTGGAGCAAGTGGTGACATATAAGGAACTCCGAATGAACGTAGGCTACATAAATGAACTACGACGACAAAAAGGATGAGAATCACACCATATAAACCCATTATGCCTGCGCAAATGATAAATACGAACCGCAGCAAGCGAGCCGAAATTGTAATGGCATAGGAAGGGGTCGCAAAACTTGCAATGGCAGTGATTGATACGATGATGACCATCGCCGGCGATACAATGCCAGCCTCAACGGCAGTCTGCCCAATTACAAGAGCACCAACAATGGACATAGTTGAACCAATCGCTTTGGGCATCCGTATGCTTGCCTCTCGTAAGAGTTCGAATATAACTTCCATCATGAATGTTTCGATAACTGCCGGAAAAGGGACCGTTTCCCGTTGTGCTGCAATAATGACGAGCAACTTTGTCGGAATTATTTCCTGATGAAACGTTGTAGCTGCCACATAAAGAGACGGGGTAATTAGCGATATTAAAAAAATTAAAATACGTAAAACACGTATAGATGAGGCTATATCAAAGCGCGCAAAGTAGTCCTCGATAGATTGAAAGAACTGAATAAATAACGCAGGCACCAGCAAGACAAAAGGTGTTCCATTTACAAAAATGGCTACTCTTCCCTCAAGGAGATTGCCAGCGACCTTATCAGGTCTTTCTGTATAATCAATAGTGGGGAATGGGGTCATGACCTGGTCTTCTATCAATTGTTCAATATATCCGGATTCAAGAATGCTATCAAAATTTATTCCTTTTAAGCGCTTTTTAACCTCCTCGACGATTCCTTCTTTGGCAATTCCATTTATATACATGATGGAAACATCCGTCTTTGTCACCGTCCCAATTTTCATTGGCTCTATCCATAAATCCGGACTTTTAATGATGCGGCGTACCAAGGCTATATTTATCGCATTCGATTCCGTAAATGCTTCTCTTGATCCGCGGACCACTGAATTTGTGCTAGGTTCCTGAACGGAACGCCTTTCCCCCCCTTTTGTACTTGCAACCAATGCCATGTTTATTCCGTCAATAAAAACGATGCTATCCCCTGATAATAATGACAAAAATAACTTTTCCCATTCTGTGATGGTTTCTACACCGCCAAGTGAAACCACATCCTCAGAGATCACCTCCAGCACTTCATGTGGAAGCAGCTTTTCTTTTAGTTGAGGATTTTTCATGATGGATTCAATCAAATAGTCTGTAACGCTTTGACTGTCTATCAGACCCTGTACATACAAAATGATCACTTTAATCTCAGGATTTTGACTCGTCTTCAACGTTCGGAAAATGATATCTGGGCTATTTCCCGTTTTTTCTTTCACGATATCCACATTGGCCTTTATATAGCTGTCAATATATTGGGGTATTTTACTTTTAGATTGACCTTTTTCGTCCGTTTCTTGCTTATCAGGCTTTTCCCTTTGTCCTTTTTGTTTAAAAAAAGAAACCATAGCACCAACCCTCGTTCTTTCCTTTTTCGTTCTAATTTGTCCAAAAATTGTTCTTTAGGATAATTTAACGAAAGTATAACCACACGTGGTAAATGAAACTTTCATCAATACGATAGCTCCATAAAAATCATTTAGTATTCTTAATATATTTTTTTGATTTTTTGTAGGGGCAGCTCTCTACGTTTTATTTTTTAATAATATGCTCTTACAATTGATGGTTATACAAGAATCAAACTTATAATAAACTGCGCTTGCTGTACTAAGCTGCAAGAAACTACAGATGGCAGCCGGATCTCCATTAAAAAAATCAGCTTCCTTTACTACGGTTATTTTTTCCCCTGTTGAAATAGCCTGCCCCTTTAGCTGCATAAGAAAAAGCTGCCTTTTTAGACAGCTCCACCTTCAGCTAACGGCCCCGTTAATTTAGTACTATTCTTCACAAACTACTAGCTGGTTCATTAAGCTGAAATAACATTCTGTTAACGAAATTGTTGTATGGTCAATGTTTTTGGTTCTCTTTATTAGATAGATATTCCGCTACATCTTTTGGAACTTTAAAATACAAATTCAGTTTCTTGGTTCTAAGTTCGATATAAGGGCTATCTTTATATGTAATAATTGTAGCGACTTGTTTAAGTCCCTTTTCATCTGTATTTGGCTCTCCAAGTTTGACTGTATCTTCTTGGTACATCTTATAAATACACTCCTTAGTTGAAGTTGAAGGAGTATCTACAATACGCCATTTATTAATTTCAAGTGTATTAACAAATTCATTTACTTCATCTTGATTGTCTATAACGCTTAAAACCAATTCTGGATTTTCTTCTGACGATACTTCTATCTTTTGGGATTTATCAAGCCCAGGGTCTCCTTTCAGATCATTTTTTTCATTGCTACATCCGAATAAAAGTACAGAAACAAATATAAATATCATACAAACTTTTTTCATCATTGCCTTTCCCCCTCAAAGAATCAAAACCATACACTCACTGTCTCAATATATCTGAAATTCATTATCGGAATTGATGATTATTTTATTGTTATTTTTTAATGTAATCTCTAGAGGAAATATGGCAGATGTTTTATCGGAGAATATCCACCTTCTCCCAGGTTGGGCTAATATAATAAATACTCCATTCCTTTTTTCACCCATGAAATTAAGGGAATTTTTACTTATTGTATGATTGTCGCGCTCATACACACCAATTTCCTTTAATTTTTCGCTCACACTTATAGTGTCTTCTACAATTAAACCTATTTCACTTATGTTTAAAATGCTTTTAACCGAAAAAGGATCCATACTATCATCAGCAATTCCATATCTTGAAATAAATTCTACTATATTACCAGAAGGATCATAGAAATAAAGAGCATGGGCAGGTAAATGAGTAAAATTAGCTTCATCTTCCCCATCTTCAAAAAGTAAACTCACTCTTTCTTTTGCCCATGATTTTGCCTCATTAAATTTGTTAGCCGGTATGTTAAAAGCAAAGTGATAATAGGGGTCACCTTTTACTTCTTTTGTTGTAAACTCCATTTCACCTGTACCAACAGCCATTCGGAAGCTATTCTTATCTTCATTAATTAAAGAAAAACCTAACGTTCCAATATAGAAATTTTTCATTTGCATTAAATTTTTAGTCTGTAAAACAATCGATTTAATTTCCATTGATAATAACACCTTCCTTGTATATCTAATTATTGAGTAAGTCATCTATAAAACGTACTGACATTCTGATTAAATCATAATTATCATTAAGAGTAAATTTATTCTATTTTTACCTACATATAACAACCTAACTCACTGTTGCTTTTGTAATCTCGCTTATTGATTCCCTTTAGCTGCATACGAAAAAGAGCTGATGACAGCTCCTTTATAATGTAGTAAAGAATCTGTTAGTTCATTAAGAAAAGCATTTCTTATTAAGGAACTGCTGAGACTGTAGACAAATTTGAAGAAATCGAGTTTGCCTCCCGTTTTTTATGGCTTGTACAATTTGCAGCGGATTTCCGCTAGAGACACTCGCTTTCCGCGGGAGTCTCGCACCTTTCTCTCCAATCAACTTTGTTATAGCATTTATATAGAAACCATACCTGATGAGCTGAACGTGTTAGTTTGGGAACTTCATTTAAAATCAATTAGTACTCTTGAACCTTTTTGTAAATAATAAGAGTGTTAAACATAAATTGAGGAGGAATTGTATGCAGCAGAATCAACCAGCTAAAGGGAACTCGGGCTCCATTATGAAACCGGAATTTGCCGGAACTGATGCACAAAAAGTAAAACAACAAATTCAAAAAGATGTAAGCGAAGGACAAGGTGCAATGACTTCCCGAGAGGCAGGAGCAATGCGCGATTAAAAAAGCGCCCGTCAACAATCGGGCGCAACAACATATTTATAACCCCGTCCTATAGAACGGGGTTATGCTTGTTTAAGCTTTTAAAATTAAATAACTTTGTGAGAAATTAGGATTTTCCTTCAAAATGCCAGGCAGTGGTCGGTGTATTCTATAATAAATTATAGTCTAACCTTAACCTCAGTACCGTCCTTAGCTCTGACATCAACTAGCACGATCCCTTTATAATTTTTCAGTTCCTTGACGATAGGCTTTAGCATATTTTTGTCTATATGTGGAAAAGTAAAGTCCAGTTTTTTTCTTTCGAAGTGCTCTTTTGTCCATTTGTTTACATTTTGCTGAAGAAATTTTGAAGATAAAATGGAAATAACAATATTTAAAATGGCATATGGAACTGGGATGGTAAACCGAACGTCTTTTGCTTTCACTTTTACATGCATCATAAACAACTCACTAATCAATGATGACTGAAACGGTATCCCCGTTTGCCGATTTAATATCAACAATTTGGCCATCTAATTCGTTTTCGATTGCTTCCATGATAAGGCTTATGTCTACATCTTTAACGTATTTTTCCGATTGAGGAATACTCGCTGCAATGCTGTGTCCAGCCATTAATACTGCCTTGACCAGTTTTATAGGCAAGTTGACCGTGACGTTATCATTTTCGGCTGATACAACACGAATTTTTAATGTTTTATCTAAATATTTTGTCGGCTTTTCCAAAAGCTTATTACCTGTCTCTTCTTTCTCTTTTAAGACTTGAATCAGTTCAGATCCCTTATCTGCGTCAATTTTCCCTTCTTGAACCATTGTTAACACTCTTGTAATTTCCTCTTTCATGATAAATTCCTCCCTATTCCTCTTTTAAGAGCTTAATGGCTTCTTCTGGTGTGATTTCGCCATTTTCCAACAAGGTGACAACCTTTTTCTCGTCTACTTCATTTTTCTTCTTCTGCACATATCCAAGGGATGAAATGATGTCTGTTAGCTTGCCTCGAACCGTGGGATACGAAATCCCCAGCTCCTTTTCAACTTCTTTGATATTCCCTCTGCATGTTAAAAATACTTCCACAAAATGAAGCTGATCCTTTGATAAGGATGCCAGCTTAGATAATTCAAACTCATTTTCAATCGTAGTGTGGCAATGAGAGCACTGCAACTTTGTAATTTTCAATGTTTTACTGCAGACAGGACACTCTGTGATTACTTTATAAGCCATAATGGAATGCAATTCCTCCCTTTTAGTTGATTCGATTATATAACAATAAATTAAAAATATAAATACAAAAATTAAATTATTAAACTAAAAAAATCAATAATATTAATTTGTTATTTAACATTATTGATTTTATATATTCAACCCAAGTATTATATTTACCATAATGGTTAAATTGAACAAGCGTAACCCCGCCCAAATTTTGAACGGGGTTACGCTTGTTTTCAAATGATGACAAGTTTTAAAGTTTCGCATACTTTGTTGCTATTTACCAAGTAAAACGGTGAGGTTGATTTCCCCTCCAGATGCTCGCTTTCCGCGGGGCGGGCGGTGAGCCTCCTCGGCGTAAACGCCTGTGGGGTCTCACCTGTCCCGCTGCTCCCGCAGGAGTCTCGCACTTGCGCTCCAATCAACCTTAAATAGTTTTGTTTTAAAAACAACAATCTTTACGAAAAGAGCCTAAAGTATTAACACAGGTGGTGAAATAAAAGAGGAAGACCCTATATTCTATTCCACCCACTTTTTGTAGAGGGCATCAAATTTACCCTGGAGCTTCATTTCATCCATCCACATTTCCAAGTAGCTTGCATAAATGAAATCACCTCTTGGGATCATATAACCTTTTTCACTGTTTGTGAAAGGCTTGTCGGTTTGAGCCGCATGCAATCTTGAATCAGCTTTTGCATATAGCATTGCTTCTACTGTGTCAGTGATCATAACATCATACGTACCTTCTGCTACAAGATGCGGGATATCAAGGTTGTTTTCTACAACCGTTATGTTAGCATCGCTTAGATACTGACGGACAAATTCTTCGTTTGTTCCGCCTGGATTTACGCCAATGCGCACAGAAGGCTTGTTGATATCTTCAATGGTCAGATACTTGTCTTTATCTTCCTTGCGAATCAAAGGCACCTTACCGAATGAAAGGTAACCTTGGGATACATAAGCGCTTTTTTGTCTGGCAGTGTTGCGGGTCACACCGCCCACAGCGATATCAAATTTGTCCGCTTGCAGGTCTTTCATCATCGTAGGCCATGTGGTAGCGACAAATTTCACCTGTACACCAAGATCTTTGCCAAGCTCTTTGGCAGCGTCCGCGTCAAAGCCTTCATACTCATTCGTTTCCGGGTTCAAATAGGTAAATGGTTTGTAGTCCCCCGTCATTCCTACCCGGATGTATCCACGTTTGATAATTTCATCAAGCTGGGAAGACTCCGCTTTTTTCAAATGCCCTGGTGCATTATTAGCTGCCGGTTCAGCCGAGACGTTTTGCGAGGAGATCAGGTCATGACTGACATACCCAGTACCAAGCAAGGATAAGCTGATCACTCCAGCCATCAGTGTTTTTTTCCAATTGTTAAACATGTGATTTCCCTCCGTTTTTTGCTGTATTTTTAATTAATCCATCAATTAGTAAAAATACAACAAAATAAGAGAATCACCTTCAAAAAAAAACATTTTTCCACAATTAATAGAAAAAGGACTACACATATTAGTCATATCTAAAATGTGCAGTCCTCATTTAATGGTATCTAGTTATGGACCATAAAAAATCATAAATAGCATGAGAAATATATTTAATGCTAACAATATCTTACCAAAGTGATTTTTTATAGTTAAAACAGAAAATACAATAGAAATCAAGAATGAGAAAATGGCTATTTGGGGTGTAAAATACACAAAGTCTAAAATGCCTGACATAGAAAAAAACAAAAGAAAAATGCTAATAAATAGAAATATCATTGAAAATATTAATGCTATCGTGATATAAATAAAAATCCTGAGTTTTTTCAAATGTTGTTTCTCATAACTATTATCAACCATTTTTCCCTCCTGATATTAAGTTTGTTTAATCATTACAATCAACCTTTACCGAATACTATTCTTCAGCTGACCATTAAATACCTTCTACTAATCTGCCCGATGCTTTCATAAGAAAAAGCTGCCTAAAGACAGCTCCAGCCTGCAGCTAACGTACCCTTCGTTCAACAAAACTCGTTTTTTACCGTGTTTATGCCAGCTTCATTTTACCAATTTAAGGAAACCCGTTAGTTCCGTAGCGCTTTTCTGACTTTCTTTGCAAAAACTAATGGATCTTCAACAGCTTCGATATTAACGTAAACCAAATTCGGTTTATCGAAAAGCCACTCATTGTGTATGGATGAAACTATTATTCCTTGTTTAAGAATGGAAGCAACAAAATTCTCGACTTCTTTTTGCAAGAGTGCTACCCTGCCTAGGCACAATGCCCGTCCAGTATGATTATCTCTGGATTCAAATGAGAAAGAAGAAGTTACTCCAAAACGTTTCCCTAAAATTTTCACTTTGAGTTCATTTCGATTTATGGTTGCCACACATTTGCCACCCGCAAATCCTTCTTGGCCGCCGATAATCTTAGCAAACTTTTGACAAATCAATTCATCATTAGATGCCAATCTATTCATCTCCTCCCTAGTCTTAATAGGATATGAACTAATGAATAGATCCGAAACGGATATATATCTATTTTGAAATAAGAATTATGCTGATTACTCATATCTTATTCAAACTATCCTGTAAGAAAAGGACCGATCGTCACAGCTCACTAATTAACGAACACCCGTTAGTTCTATAAGACTTATCGCAGATTTGACACAGACTGTGAATGGGAGACGGTGCAGTGAGCGATATAGACAAACGAAACAGATTAAGTGAAGAACCATTTACTTATCGCTTATCGAATAACGAAAAAAGGAACAGTAGTAATCTATTACAAAGGTAAACAAATTAAATTTTTAAAGGATAGGGAGGCTCTGCGTCTAATAGAAAGAATCAATGAAGTTGAAAATAATATAACAGAACTACAGTTATTGTTAGCTAAAATTACGGGGAACTTTAAACGGGGTAACGAGAAGTTGGGTAAAAATAAATAAACTAAGCCTTCGTATTTCGAGTACACAACGCTTATGGAACTAACCCGCCCCTTTAGTTGCATAAGAATGATAGCATGGATGCAGGAAGGAGAATTTGAGCATTAAATTTCAAAATATTACCTTATTTAATTATAATAATTAATAAAGTTTTTTGTAAATAAGGGGGAAAGTATTTTGGTTAATTATATTTGTGAAACATGTGGAGTCCAATATGAAGGTTCTATAGAAGTACCCAATCAATGTTTGATTTGCGGGGAAGAAAGACAATATATTAGTCCTAAAGGGCAGACATGGACAACATTAGAACTAATGATAAAAGATGGAATATTTAAAAATTCTTTTAATCTTGACGAAGAGGGGTTATATAGCATAAATACTAGTCCGAATTTTGGAATCGGACAAACTGCTTATCTAATACAAGATAAGAATTTTAATTTATTATGGGACTGTATTACATATATTGATCAAGATACGATTACCCAAATTGAAGATTTAGGTGGAATTGATGCTATTGCGTTATCTCACCCTCATTATTTCTCTAGTCAAGTGGAATGGGCCGAAGCTTTTGACACTCCGATTTATATTCATGAAGATGAAAGAGACTGGGTAACGAGGCAAAGCGAAAAAATTATTTTCTGGTCTGGAGAATCGCTTGAATTACAGGAAGGTGTCATACTTCAGCGAATTGGCGGACATTTTAAAGGCGGCACCGTTTTAGAATGGAAAAATGGAAACAGCCAGAACGGAATTTTACTGACTGGGGATATCATTCGGATCGTTGCCGATCGTCAATGGGTAAGTTTTATGTACAGTTATCCAAACTTCATCCCAATGCCAAGTGTAACAGTCGAAAGAATCGCAAATCGGGTTAATGAATTTAACTTTGGCCGTTTATATGACGCATTTCACCGAGTAATTAAAGAAGATGCCCATAACCAAGTTCAAAAATCTGCAGCTAGGTATGTTAAAGCACTAAATGGAACATTGTTTACTACATAAATACAAGTACAAATTAATAATAAATCAAAAATAGTTTTCAATTCTTCTACCTTTTTTACAAACAGAAATGCTAATATCCGAAATCATAAAACTTTTTTCTCAAACTTTTTTCAAACCAACAAAAGCCACCAAATTGGTGGCTTTCTTATGCTGCTAAAGCACCTGTTAGTTTAAGTGTACCACTTCACAAAGTTACATCGATTTTAATATATATATTAAAACTTTTCCTACTCACCATTTCACTTTATATCATAAAGAGTACCTCCAAGAACAGAAGGTACTCTTTACACACGAATCATCTCATTTAACGCTGTGTTGAACTCCATGTTATTCTTTTCCACTAAACTCTAAAATATTTAAACCTTCGGATGCTTCTGGTGCTTCAAAAAATTTATTAACATGATTAAACACCGCTTCCGTGTCAAAAGCTGCTCTTTCGGGTTGTTCGTTACGCCTTTGTGCAATTTGACGTAAGCATTGCTCGTTATTTAGATTAAGGAAAATTAGTTGATGGTTTGCATTGGCCTCTGACGCCATATCCAAAAACCACTTTCGTAATTTTTGAGTGTTAGCTGGAAAATCCATCACTACATCTGTACCGACACTTAATATGTTTTGGACATGCTTTTTCACCAACGGCTTGAGCTGCGCCGAGAATTTTAGATAGTCCTCAAATGATGCGATCTGATCGGGATAAAGTGATGAAAGCCATTCATCCTCAGACAACAGTACCGCATGTTTATCTATTGCCAATTGTTTTGATTTAGTTGATTTTCCTGCGCCCATTTTTCCACAGAAAAAGTATAGCGTCCCCAATTGTTTCATATTTTTTAACCCCCCGGGCTTATTTTAGTGATTGTTGTCCCCCCTTAAAAATACTACCATAAAAATCCAAACCCTTGTTTATCTAACCAGCCCCGTTAGTGCCATAAAGAAAAAGCTGCCTTAAAGACAGCTCCGATCTTAAGCTAACGTCCACGTTATTTATTTATTTTTTTGAGATTCTAATTTCTTTTGAGAAAGAAATTAAGCTAATGTAGCAGTTAGCAATGTTACCAGTAATGGAATTGAAGTCTTACCAAACACTACTTCTTGACTTAAATTACTCTCTATCGAAGAAAAATCGGGAGTATAAGAAGCAGTAAGAATCAAACCTGATCCTATTTGAAATACCATATATATCATTACGAAACTAATTAAAAACACAAGATACTTTTTCAATATCGTCACCACCTATTACATTATTTTACCATTTTTACCATTGTAATTGTTCTGCCCTGATGGTTCTATAAAACCTTTCGCGGAGTTAACACAAATTGTGCAACAATTTTCAAAGCTAAAAACCATCCTTTAAAAGGATGGCCTGAAAATGGACATTTATTTAAGATTAAGACATTTTATTCAAACAGCTTATTGTGGGAAAGTAGTCTTATTCTTTATTTCTATAAGCTATTATGGTCGTTTTTAGTGCAGCATAATTTCCAATCGCAGCATAACCATAAAACCAACCCATAAAGATACCTGCTACTAAGCTGTGCCTATGACTAATGAAAATGGAAATCAGCAGGCCAAGTGCCAGTGCTATGGAAGGTACAATTTTTTTTGAAACATTAAAGTAAACTTTAATTATTTGAGTTAGGAGCATTATAACAGGTATTGCTATCACGGCGTCCCAAAAGTTTGTATGTATTTCAGGGAAATTCATTTAAGTAAATTCACCTCTTATAGATAGTATGGTCTGATTTTTTAGGATTTAAAACACGCCAAGTATTCCAATTGTCACGGGTCACCAGAATTGTTGCTAAGGGGCCCCAACAACACGTTATGAATAGAATTTGCTACATTAAAGAAATTATTCCAGAAGCGATGCCGTTTGAGGGTAGACACAAACCCGAGAAATACATAACGATTGTGTCACAGTACGAATAAACGGTGGACACAAACTGGGTAGTTTTCATTTTAATGCGAATGTATGATAATGCTAAGAACCGTATTTTCAAAAGGCCGCCAATTGGCAGCCTTTTTTGCGAAGAAATGTACCTAATCTAACCTGCCCCGTTAGTTCCATAAAGAAAAAGCTGCCTTAAAGACAGCTCCAATCTTCAGCTAACGCACCCATTAGCTTAGGTACAATAATTCACAATCCTACTTTTTTAGATAACACTATTACTAAAAGTTTTATTTTGTATGAATATTTTATATATGTAAAAAAGCTTACTCAAAGAGTAAGCTTAACCTCTATAAACACTATCACATGTTCCAGGCTTTGGTTCATAAAAACAATGGTCTTTAAATTGACCAGTATGTGGTTGATCATACCATGTTGGAGGGCATGGAGCATATGGATTAAAATACCAAAGAGCATATCTAGCCGGATGCTGTCTCCAGTGCTTCAAATTCTGTTCTGCTAATCTTCTTTCAATACCTCTCGCTCTTTGATAAAATACATTCCCTTTTTGAACAGCTTCAAAAGAATAATTTCCTCCTTGTACTTGATAAATGACTTGTGGAATTGTTCTTAAACCTTTAAAGTCTAAACAATTAGCTACAAGACGATTCACAATTACATTTCCAACAAATAACATTCCTAGTCTTCCTTCACCTTCGGCTTCTGCTCTCATCATCCTTGCCATTAAGTCAACGTCTGAACTTGTGTATTTTGCTCTTGTCATTTTTCCACCTCAAAAATATTGTATGAAAAATAGCCTACAGTCATGTCATTATTTATGTAATTTAAATGCTTAGTTATAATGACTTACAGCTTTTAGGTAAAATGAAAACTATTGCATTCTTTTTTCCCTTAATTCAACTAACCTGCCCTTTTGTGCCATAAGAAAAAGGCTGCCTTAGCAACCTTTTGTTATACTTTCGACCTTTTTTTTGTAAAACCGTTGTTTAAAACTTACTGTTTAATCATTATTACATTTCAAGAAGTAAATCATCCTTGATAATTACATATTTTTTGTCCTGCTCCGTTCGGTTCTTGAAACAAGACTTAAAACAACAAATGCAAGTGAAACAATGACCGATTCTGTCCGCTAATTTGTATATTAATTAACCCTTTTTTAATAGTCCTTTGACTGACCTTTCTTTTGTTTGGATAGGGCAGATAGAATGGATTGTTCGCCCACCCCTTGATTTCTCAAAAATTTCTTGGTCAGACTTAACTTAAGAACAATTTTGTAAACGATCATCGCTGAAACGATACTGATGATGGCTCCAACAAGAACATCTGCTGGATAATGGACACCTACCCAAATTCGCGAAATGCCTACAAGAACGGCCAAAATTCCCCATAAAAATCCCCAACCCCTTTTGAACAACCAGAAGGTTATGCAAAATGAAAAAAATATGATCGTATGGTCGCTTGGAAATGAATTATTGACTGCTTTTTCAACTAACTTATTAACGTTGGGCAACTCAGCAAAAGGTTGATAATTCGAGTGGAATTGCCCTGCTATTTTCGCCAATATTTCCGAGATAACTAATGCAATAAATGCACAGATTACCATGATTCTATTTTTATTACTTCGAGAAAACAAAAACATCAGGACTGCCAATACTAAGAAAAATATCATGTATTCAGCGATGAATACAAAGAAAGGATTTAAATCCGTGTATTGTTTACCTAGATTATTAATCAATCTAAACAAATTACTATTCATTTCGGACAAAGCCATTGAAAAATTCCTCCTGATTGTTTATCACTTAAACCTTCATTATGCTCCATTATGTAAATAAGATGAACTTCAATTAAACCTATATTTTACATCTTTCAGACAGAAAGTCCATAATCAACGTGGCCGTTTAATCCTCCATTTATAATAAACTATCTCCCTCCTAACCTGCCCCTTTAATTGCATAAGAAAAAGCTGCCTTAAAGACAGCTCTGAGAATAAAGGACATACTCCTTCCCATTATAACGGAACCTCAAATTGTCCCTTACGCTTCTTCTCCAAACTCACGATAAAGGAACGCATCAGTTTCATGGAAAACTGAAAGACCGGGCTTTGAATAAAGGTATATGCAAACGTCATAATAAACACTGGACCTCCAAGGATGAAACCGATAATCAAGACGATGCTCTCGACAACGATTCTTGCCCAACTGACCGATAACCCGGTTTTTTCCGAAACGGAAAGCATGAAACCATCCCTGGGACCTGCCCCAATTCCCGCAGCCACATAAATCCCTCCGCCAATTCCGGTTATGATGATACCCGTCAACAATATGAGTATATTCAACCACCAATGCTCCGTTTCATGAGGAAGAATGTTGAGATGCAAAAAGAAATCCATGATCGGGCCAATTGACAAGGCATTTAGAAAGGTACCAATATTAATATACTTCCTATCCACGACAAAGACGATCAACACAAGTACTAAACCACACATGACACTCCACGTTCCAATTGTGAAACCGAACCTCTCGAACAGGGCGACGTTTAAAACTTCCCAAGGATGGAGCCCCAAGGATTGAACATTCACCGCAATCGCATTCCCTAATCCAAAAAAAGTTAATCCAAGAAAAAAAATAAAATACCGTAATAGCCGCAATGACATCTCTTCACCTCTACACCTTTTATATCCATCTACTATAGATGAAGCAGGTTAAATGAACAAGATGATCTATCCAAATCAAAAGTTGTTACCAAATGATTAACAGTGAAGCACATAAAGACGTACCTAAGGATGGTAGGTTATTTCTTATGCAACTAACCTGCCCCGTTAGTTGCATAAAAAAAGCTGTCTTAAAGACAGTTCCGATTTTGAGCTAACGCACCCGTTATTTGAATAAGAAAACAGGCTAGCCAAAACAATCCTATCCTTAATCACCCGTCACTTAACAAGCCTTTGTTCTAACTCATCTTTTTGGCGCAAGTGATGACGAAAATGCATGCCAACCAAATCATACCATTCCTTTGCATTCAGCCATCCGAACCCTCCATGCTCGACTTTATAATTTGGGTTTATATTATCGACTCTCGATGACCATTGGCTTAACCTTAGAATTACTTGATCCATTCTGCTGATAAGATCATCCCTGCTATCTAAATTATTAGGTGGAGTATTTAGTTCATCCGGTAATTTAATTTTAATTGGCGGAAACCCTCCAATCTTATATAAATGCTTACCAAACTCCGTTTTCCCAAGGGGTTGTTCATCATTTAAGGTGAAACATGTATCCATATTATCTAGATACTCATGGGCAACAAGGATTAAATGGTCATACATTTGCCCAATAGACCAAACCGTTTCTTCAGATTTATATCTTAGCTGTTCCAAAGAGTAATTTTGAAGCTCGTTTTTGTAAGTATTAATTAGTTTAAGTTCGCTCAATTTAATTCCTCCATTATATTATTTAACTCAAAGTCTAAAACCTTTATATTTTTTGTATATGTAACTAATTATTCAATTTTCAATTATAAAATACCTACTTCAACTAACCTGTCCCTTTAGTTGCATAAGACTTTATTGAGTTGACAAAGACTGAGACATAAAAAAAAGACGGTTTTACCGTCTAATAAATAGCTTTCTTAATAAATACACACCTAGAATTAATTCTGGAATACTTAGCCATCTTAATCAAACATAAAGGTTTTTTTTCGATAGCTTATTGAAAAGACTAACCCCATCGCTAACATATTACCAATTAATGAGCTTCCTCCATAACTTATAAAAGGTAATGGTATTCCTGTTATGGGTACTAGGCCTATATTCATCCCGATATTCTCAAAAACATGGAAAAAAATCATGGAGGTAACACCGGTGCATATGTAAGATTCAAAACTATTTTTTACGTCTAGAGCCAACTTCACTATACTCGAAATAAGGAGAAAATAAATTGTTACTAAAATACTAGCTCCAAAGAAACCATATTTAGAAGAAATAACGCTAAATATAAAATCCGTATGTGCTTCTGGAACATATATACCCTTTTCCAGATAACCATATACCCCTCCTGAACCAATGGCTAATAATGCTTTGGTCAGATTATAGCCTTCACCTGATGCATAAGATTCTGGATCGATCCAAGCATAAATTCTTCCTAATTGATAGGTTGCGAAACCCATTGATTGAAGCATTTCAGGGTTAAAAAAGACTAAGTATATAAGAATGCCAGAAATTAAGGAAATGATAATAAAAATGACACTGATAATTTTCCATGATATTCCCGAAATAATAAAAATCCCTGTAAAAATACATATTAATACTAAAGACGTACCTAAATCTGGTTGTAGCATAATTAAAAGTATAGGAAGAGCTGTAGCAGCTCCCATCTTAATTAACAGTAACAAATCTGTTTTTAAAGATTTATCTAGATATTTCTCATGATGTTTTTGCACTAAGAAACTTAAACAAATTATTAAAGATATTTTTGTGAATTCAGCTGGTTGCAGTGATCCGATTCCCGGAAGTTGAAACCAGCTTTTGGCTCCATTTATTTCACGAGCTATTGATTCAGGTGCCAAAATTAAAGCGATTAATAGAATGATGCTAAATGAGTATATAAACCAATTCAAGCGAAAGATCTGTTCAGAATCTAAA
The DNA here is from genome assembly GCF_026891895.1 of Peribacillus sp. AS_2. Lineage (NCBI taxonomy): Bacteria > Bacillati > Bacillota > Bacilli > Caryophanales > Bacillaceae > Peribacillus > Peribacillus sp. AS_2. Next base: position 21,785 of record NZ_JAPTGA010000019.1, on the reverse strand, counting down.
TACATAATTCCTGCAATTATCCCGATCCCCACGATATACCAGGTTATTTGTCTAAATAAAAAATTCCCTTCATATTGACCAAAATCTTGAGCATTTAATATAGCTATACAACTTGTTATAAATAGTAAAAGTAAAAGTGTAATCAGGTTGTAATCCAACTTTGAATTTTTCATTTTTTCCCCTTGTAAACATTATCTTATAACTCAACTTAATTTTACTGAAAGTGTAATTTTTTAACTAAAAGCATGAAGGATAACCAATTAAAAAAGGCTTACGATTTTTTTAGTTTTATTTCCACATTTACATATTATTTCACAAAAAGTAATTAAAAGTATACAGGTAATTCATTAGCAACCTCCCTTATTGAAGTAAAGCACTTGTTAGTTCTATAAGCATTAGAAACCCGTAAAGCCACCAAATACATTATTTGTTAAAAAAGTTGTAATCTTGGTCATCCAATCAAAAAATAAGACAATCCCCATAATAATTGTTATATAGCCACCAAATTGAGTTATTTTGTGGTTATATTTTTTTATCCATCCTGATTTCCCTATAAAAAATGACATTGTTAAGAAAGGTATGGAAAACCCAAGAATATAAGCAATCATATATAATAAACCTTGTCCAGTCGATAAACCAAGGGTTACGATGGCACCTAATATGGGACCAATGCAAGGAGTCCAACCAGCAGCATATCCTATCCCAATTAAAATAGAACCTATATAACCAGATGGGCGATTTTTAAAATTTATTTTTCTGTCCATCATCAAGAATTTAGGTTGAAAAACCCCAACAATCATTAAGCCAAAAATAATTATCAAAATAGCCCCTACTTGTCTAATTAAATCAATATATTCATAAAATAGATCGTAAATAACAGAAGTGGATAACCCTAATATTACAAAGATAATAGAAAAACCGATCAAAAAAATAAGGTATGAAGCATTGGTTTGCGGTTTAATTTTTTATTATCTTCTTTTAATTCACTTATCGATAATCCTGTAATATAAGATAAAAACGCCGGGTATAAGGGTAAACAGCAAGGAGATATAAAAGATAGTATCCCTGCACCAAAAGATAAAAGAATATTTAAGTCTCCCAATCTCATTTCCTCCAATTTCCGCTTTCCTTGTATAACTTTACCATATATACACATACCCTTGTTGAACTATTCTGCCTTTAGCTCCATAAGAAAAAGAGCTGCCGAAGCAACTCCTTATGAATTAAAGCACCCGTGTGTTCATGAAGGAAATCCAGGTGTGTCTCAATCATTATAATAAATATTCAGCCAAGATTTTCGGATAACTTCTTAATTATTTGTTTAGAATCAGAGGCAAATTCCACAGATGCATCATAATACATTTTTCCGTCTTTAATCAGGGAGAAATCACCAATCTCGATTTTTAGCAGAGTACTATCGCCTTTTTCTTTTAATTGATAATTATATGCGACATCACCTTCATTCGGCTTTACTTCCCAATTTGAAACGTTCAAAGCGATTTTTAATTCTTTCTGTACAACTGCTCTAATGATTTTAGTGATTGACTGCCCACCATTAGGAAGCTCCCAAATCACCTTACTTCCCTCGGTCATATCTTCATTAGGATAATTTTCTGGTAGTTCATCCCATTCTGCAACGTACTTGGGTTTAGTAAGCACTTCCCAGACTTTCTGAGAATTTGCTTCAATGAGTATCTCATCCCTTCAATTAGCTGTTCGGTCATCTAGTAGAATTCCTTTCAAGTGAATGACAACTCGTTATTTCTCCCAGAGCTCGATTAGTCGACCTTCAGGATCTTCAATCCAAATGAACTTTCCAAATTCACTAATCTCTTTTTTCTTTGCAAGAGGGACACCAATATGTTCAAGATGCTTAATAGTCTCGTTTAGATTATGTACTTCGAAATTTAACATCACTTGTTGTTCTGTTGGAAAATAACTGTCATTCTCGGTAAAGAAAGAAAAGATCGTCTCATTTCCTAATTGCGGTTTTATCACAGTCCCATTCCAATTTTCTATTTCAAGCTTCAGCACTTCACTGTACCACTTTTTTACAGATTCAAGATTCTTAGTTCTCCAAAATATTCCTCCAAAACCTTTTATCATCGTATCTAACTCCTGTCTGTCATCCAATTTTCATCTACCGATTACATTAGATATTCGATATTTACATTTCAAGTTCCTTCTTCAACTATACTGCCCCTCTAGTTCATTACTATATTTCCCCTAAGATGAAGGCAAATTGGACTAACCTGCTTACATTAGGGAAAAGGCGTTCCTGCTTAATACAGAAACGCACCCGTTATGTTTCCCCTTCATTCTTTCAATGAATGGGAGGGATACTTCTGTTGGATATGACGTATAAGTGCAGTGACAACTTGCGGACCGGATTCTACGAGTCTGCCTTGTTCAAATGCAGTGAAGTTATCACCGCCTGAAGCTAAATAATTACTAACCGCTACTTCATATTCGTTGCTTGGCTGAATCTCTTGACCCTTCTTGTCTTTCAGCACAACGACGCGGCTGCCAATTGGAGCTTTGGCTTCCCAATCATACGTTAAGCCAACCGTTTGTAACCTATTTTCATAATCTTTCGTCCACTGCTGCTCTAAAGCAAGTTTTATCTGGTCACCCGTTAAAATTAACTTACTGACATTATGCCCCATAGGCACGTTTGTATAAAGGTCTTCTACAGTGATCTTCCCTTTTTTTAAACTTTTCCGCATTTCGCCTTGATGGACAAAAGCAATATCTGCCCCCATGGCTTCGCGCTCAGATTCTGCAATCATTTTCGCTAATGGCGATTCACCGTTTGCATCTTGATTTCGTCTGATTTCTTCCGGCATTTCCCCTATTACCTGATTAAAATTGCTCCCCAATCTTTTTCTATATTTATTTAGAAGAGTGACCGTTTCTTCATCCGGTTTTATATGATGATGTGAAGCGGCAATGATCTTTGCTTGTTTCTTAACAATCATTTTAGAATGCGGGTCAATTTCAAGCTTTACTTGAGAAAAGGCTTTCCCATTAGAGTAAGCTTGAACGATCAGTTTACCGGCTGCAACCGTATTGGCATATTCATGGCTGTGACCCGCAAAAATGACATCGACCTCATCATCGATTTTTGGAGCCATCTCCACTAAAGACCCATTGGAATTTGCTCCTGCCTTATCTGATTTAGCTGAATCATGTGCCAGTACAATAATCACTTTGATCCCTTTTTCCTTTAAAAGCTTTACGGTTCGGTTAATAGCTGAAACTTCATCCGTAATTTCTACTTCTTTTCGATTTTCAGGGGACACATACATGTTGGTCTCTTTTGTGACCACACCGATGAATCCAATATCAATTCCGTCCATTTGTTTAATAACATACGGTGGTAACAAGGGAATGCCCGACTTTCTGTCGATGATATTTGCAGAACTGTAAGCAGTATTGGCACCTTGAAAATACCCTGTTTTTTTATTGAATCCCCCATGAATAAGACGTTTCATTTCATTTACGCCTTCGTCCAATTCATGATTTCCAGGTGTCCCGACATCAAAATGCAGGAGGTTTAAAAATTCGATCGTGGGTTCGTCTTGAAATTGAGAAGAGATTGGAGGGCTTCCTCCTACCATATCGCCAGCATGAACGAGTAATGTATTTGGGTTTTCTTGTTTATACTTTTTTAAATAGGCAGCCAAGTATTCAGCACCGCCTGCCATGTTTCCTGAAACCATTTGATATTTGTTTAGTTGGCCGTGAAAATCATTAACGCCTAATAATTGTAGTTGAATGTAGCGGTTGGATGTGGAATGATTCGTTGAGGAATGATTGGATGAGAATGCTGTGATTTTATAAGTTAAGAAAATGATGATAAATACCAAGATGAACAAAGAAGTTATGTCCTGAAATTTTGGCAACTTCGGATCCCTCCCTCTAGATGTAAATTAAGAATAACTCTAGAGTTTTATATCCGTATAAAGGGACCGTGATTTTTTGTTATGTTTTATATAATAATTATTAAATGAACCCCGTACATGCATATCTTTTTAAAAGGCTGTTTTCGCATACTTTGTTGCTATTTACCAAGTAGTGCGGTGTGGTTGATTTCCCCTCCAGTTGCTCGCTTTCCTTGGTGCGGGCGGTGAGCCTCCTCGGCGTAAACGCCTGTGGGGTCTCACCTGTCCCGCTGCTCCCGCAGGAGTCTCGCACTTCCGCTCCAATCAACATTAAAGAGTTTCGTTTTAAAAACAACAATCTTTATGAAAAGAGCCTTTTTAAAAAACTCATACGGCTAAACATTTAGACAACCAGCAACTGTGTTATTTAGAAAGGCTCTTATTTCCCTTCCATTATTTGTTCTAAGATAGCTGATCCAATAAATAAAGGAATTGCCGACCAGTTCCAGGTGTTCAAAAATAAAGAGCCCTTTAGTTTAAGTACAATACTTTACAAATTAGCCTTAGGCAGAAGGAAAGTTTGGTATCTTACTCCTATTGTTCAACAATGAAAAAAAGGCTTCCGTAGGAACCTTATAACCTTTTTATTTAAGTTTACATCTTATTTACACACATTTATAAATTGTCCAATCAAATAGACTGGCTCTGTTATAGAATATTAAAAAGCAGAGGAGTGATTATTTGAAGTTATCGGAGATAAAAGGATCTTATGAATTGATCGCTGGTTTGGGCAGCTGGTGCGGACCTGCCCTCCATACAAAGAGGTATGATTTAAGAAGGAATTCATTTCCTTTGGATTGGGTGCAATCTGGTTTCCTCCCTGAAGTAAATAGATTATTAAAGAATAAATTTGAGGGATATATGGAGTTAGAAAATATGCATGAGAAAGATATACTCGCTCATTTTGTTGATGAAGGAAATGTTGTTCTTGAACCAGAGGGTACTCAACCATCAAAAGCACATTTTATTCATGATAGCCACTATAAGATAGATTCCGTCCATGATTTTCCGAAGATACCAAATCAAGATTGGACAGTTCAATATCCAGCATTTAAAAATAAGCTGAATCACCGCATCCAAAATTTCCTTACAAAAATCCAGCAAAGTAAAAATACATTATTCATCAGATATGAGTGGTCAACGGCGAACTATGAAGATATTATCGAATTACAATCTATTTTATCTCAACTTACAACGGGTAAGTTTACCCTGTTGATCATGCAGCCAGTAGATGGTGGTTTAACAGAAGTTAAAGATATGAACTGGCCCCATGATGGGATTTGCTTTGTACATGTTCCTCGCAGTAATCCCAGTGATAATGCCATTTGGGATCATGTTTTACAAGGAATAACTTTAACGAATTAGACATAAAGGCAGGGTTTCCTGGCTTTTTTTTTAGGCTGTTTTCCCATACTTTGTTGCGATTTACCAGGTAGTGAGTTGTGGTTGATTTCCCCTCCAGGTGCTCGCTTTCCTTGGTGCGGGCGGTGAGCCTCCTCGGCGTAAACGCCTGTGGGGTCTCACCTGTCCCGCTGCTCCCGCAGGAGTCTCGCACTTCCGCTCCAATCAACCTTAAATAGTTTCGTTTTAAAAACAACAATCTTTACGAAAAGAGCCTTTTTTTATTAAATAATTTCGATTCCTATGCAAAATGAAAAGTTCCTTTTCCCATCGCGCACGCTGAAAATTAATGGCTATTGCACCCAATTAATTTAATAGAATTTATAACGATCGTGTTTTATATGCTGATATTGCAGTATAGGAAAAGTGTTGAGGAGCCCTAATAAATAGCTGGACAGTTCCTGGTTACAGGAAAGCAAGACCGCTGTATGGATGTTTAAAAAATTGGCCCAGAGCACAATAATATAGGCAACGTTCTTTATTCCGCCAAAGGAGGAGTATCCATTTGAAGCTTTTTTCAATATCATTCATAGAACCTCCCGTTTATCATGAATTCCCTCCCCTCTATGAAGGTTTAGGGCTGCCTGAGTTATCTTCATTCATTCAGCAGCGATTTGAATTTGCATATACCTTGGGGAAAGCCAAAAGAACGGGGCTTGCTAGCATCCGCTTTTATAAACGCCAGGGGGATTTCGAAGTACATATACCTGATAAGATGCCAGGAGTGGGACCAATGAAGCTTCGGGAATTAAAGGGGTTGTTACTGGAGAAAGCCAAAGCACCATTCATCGAAAATATTGAATCCGAACCAAAGAAAAGAAAGGTCTACTACGCCGAATTTCGTCGCCCTCGGAAAGATGCTGAATAAGTGTGCTATCCGACAAACTGGAGCTATCATTGTTGTCTTGTTGAATTTGTTTTATAAAAAAAGATCGTACATTAACTTCCCCTCTAAAAAAAGGTTGCCGCAGCAACCTCCCTTGTTTTAATAATCCTCCTTATTTTCATTATCCAAATCATCATCAAGAAAAGACTTTTTATCTTCCTTCATTCCATACTTTTTTTCAAGAAATTGACCAATATTTGAATGGTTAATTCCTCTTCTCACTGCTGTTTCAATAACTATATAGAGAATGAATACCCCAACAATATAAAATATTATAGCCTTCACTAAAAATCCCCCAAACAACAACTTATTTCCCCCTTTATTTTACCAAAAAAAACCTTGTTGGAGTGCCCGGTTATTGCCTAAAAAAAAGGAGCTGCTAATCAGCTCCTTGAAATGAAATAACGGCCTAACCTCCTGTATAAACACTTTCACATGTTCCAGGCTTTGGTTCATAATAACAATGATTTTTAAATTGACCGGCAAAAGGTTGATCGTACCAAGTCGGTGGGCATGGAGCATATGGATTAAAATACCAAAGCGCATATTTCCCTGGGTGTTGCCTCCAATAATCCAAATTCTGTTTTGCTAATCTTTTTTCAGCAGTTCTCGCTCTTTGATAAAATACATTCCCTTTTTGAACAGCTTCAAAAGAATAATTTCCTCCTTGTACATGATAAATGACTTGTGGAATTGTTCTTAACTCTTTAAAGTCTAAACAATTTGCCTTAAGGCGATTAACAATTACATTTCCAACATACAACATTCCTTGCAGTCCTTCACCTTCGGCTTCAGCTCTCATCATCCTTGCCATTAAATCCACGTCTGAACTTCGATAATTTACTCTTGGCATTTTTTCACCCCAAATATATCGTATGAAAAACAACCTGCACTAATGTCATCATTTGTGAAAATGACACTCTCCTTCAGTAGAGGCTTTAGTGTAGGTTGTATTAAACTCGTTTAGTAACACCGAGAAAATGGGTGTTTTAATGGAATGAAATCAAGATCCTATATGCTAGTCAGAGAAGGATTTTTTTTGCACACAAAGTTGCCGAAGGAATCTAAATAAAAAATCCCCCCCAACAAAGTGTCGGGGGTTTTTCTTTTGAATAAAATTTTTCGATTGACTTTATGTAAAAAATAAAATAAAATTCTAAGTACTTCATTTTAACTACTCTAACTTGAGTACTTAAAATTGAGTAATATACTTTAAAACAAAAGGATGGATTCAAAATATGAAATTTACTGCATTCTTAAAAACACGAGGTGCAACAGCAGCAATCTTTATGGGGATTTTCTATGCAGTTGCCATGCTAGGTATCTTCTTGCCTGGGTATACAGCCATTCCAGGAAATGTCGATAAATTACCTATCGCCATCATCAATGATGATGCTGGTAAAAATGGGGCAATGATCGCCGAAAATTTACAAGAAAATTTACCCTTTAAAGAAATCGAGACGGATATATCAAATAAACAAGCCTTAAAGGATTTGGAGCACAATGATTTAGCATTAGTCGTACACATCCCAAAAACCTTCTCTGAAAATATTCAAAAAGGTGAAGCGTCATCAAGCATCGACTTTACAATCAATGAGGCAGGGGCAACAGTCGTTTCTTCTACCATGAATTCTGTCGTAACTGAAATTAACAATCAGTTAAGCACACAATTCTCGCAACAAACAGCTCAGGGCGTATTGATGAACTTTAATGTACCAGAAAAGCAAGCTGCTGAATTAGCGGAAAAGATTGAGAAATCCTATGTAGGAAATGTCGTTACAATCAACGAAATACCTGATGGCATGAATCATAATATGCTGCCGATGTTCTTAACAATGGCCGGTTATGTAGGGGCAATGATCGGGGCCATGCAATTAGTAGGTGCATTTAGAGCCAGCCGGGGAAAAGCAAGCAAAACACGGTTATTCGCTTATGTGCAAATGGCTGCATTATTGATTGCCGTGGTTTCATCAATCATAGCTGTAGGTGTAGCCTATTTAATTGACAAGCCGAGCGGTGACCTATTCTTCGGTATAGTAGGTCAACAAATACTGAACTATATGGTATGTTTTAATTTCACCGCAATTTTAATCTTCTTATTTGGTGAAGGTGGCATGATTTTAAACTTACCGATTTTATTAATGCAAACAATAGCGAATGGTGCCACCATCACACGTGATATGATGCACGCACCATATGAATGGATGAGCCACATTTCACCGATGTATTACTCGGTGCAAGCATACTTTGCAAACCTATTTGGCAGCATCAGTCCAAGTCCGCATATTTGGTCAATGGCTGCGGTAGGTGCCGCTGCGATGTTAATTAACATGGCTATTGTCGCGTTTTTACACAAACCGATGCCAGTACAAGTTTCTGAAACAGAAGTTGAAAAGAAAGCGGCAGAAATCACAGCTTAGGTTTTGCTACAATAAGGAGATAATACTTCTTAAAGGAGCGTAGAAAATGTCTATTCAAATTTTTATATTGAGCAAGCTGATGGAGGATAAAAATTATCCTTATAAATTAAAAAAGCAGCTTTCAGAACCCATTCCATTGGATCGCCTGGGCGGATTAACGGAAAGTAAACTGTACTACCATTTTGAATCATTGGTGAAACAAGGTTTAGTCGAGCCGGTTGAAGTGATAAAAGAAGAACATCGGCCTGATAAACAGGTATTTGCGATTACGGATAAGGGTCGCGAAGAACTACCAAAAAAAATCTATAAATTATTTGAAAATGCGGATGAAATCAAGGATATGATTGTTGGTTTAGCCAACATCAAGTATGTGGACCGGGATAAAGTAGTAGATATATTAGAAAGAAAAGTAAAGTCCATCAAGGCTATTTGGGAGCAGCTTGGGAGTTTCGAGCCAGAACCTAAAGGCAACGAGAATATTCGTGAATTTTTGGAGGGTTATTTTTCGACCAGGACAGATCATACAATATCTTGGTTTGAAGAGTTAATCAAAAGGATTAAGACAAAGGAATTGTGAGTTTACTTGCAGGCAAATTCGAGTTGATTTCAGAAATCCGCTCCCTTTCCGCCGACTGTCTGCCAAGCCTCCTCGACGCAAGCTTCTGTGGGGTCTCGGCTAGCCAGTTATTCGGCTGGAGTGTCGCATATTTCTTCCATCCAATGAGGGTTTCTTCTATATAAAAAGTAGGATAAAATACGGGAACGTCCGATTTGGACGTTCCCGTTCTTATTCATTAAAGCTCCCTATAATCGAATCATTGTAAAGCTAATGAAGCATTTTTAAAAGCTTCGTTTCTCTGGCCAAGCTCCTTGCATTTTACTAAGGAATACAATTTGCCCAATATGATATGCGTCGTGCATGGCTAAACTCTTCAGTTCAAGCACTAATGAATTATCTTCACCCGGGACCTGTCTATACAAATCTTCATGTTCTGATTTTGCTAGTACTTTTCCAAGTTCGCGATGAACATAAAAGTATTCTTGTTTTGTTTCTTTCCAATTTTCTAACGTCTCAGTTGGTAGTCGAAATGTAGAGTCATTATTTTCTGCCTGTGGTTCATTCTCTGTTTCACCCAGAAACCGCATCAGAAATCTCTTTTCATAGAAAAGTAAATGACAAACTAATTCCCAAATGGAATTCATTGCCCCATCAGCTGGTTTCCAAATTGCCTGTTCAAAAGTAATATCCTCTAGCACTTTTTCAAGTGGTGGAAACCAATCTTCTTCATCTAAGCAGCTTGCCCATTGTTGTAACAAAAGGGTCTTTACATCCATTTTCCATTCCCTCCAATTTAATCCCTTTAATAGATAATCCCTTTGGTCAACATTCATTTGCGACGTGTTTTAGATAACTAACTAACCAAGGTGTCATGCCAATTCCTTGTTCAATTAAACTGGCCCTTTAAACGGAACAATGAACGTTCCGTTATTTGGAAAATTCTGATAATATCAGTTTATCATAAGTTGCGTTGACTGAGAAAGAACAACTGACCATTTTAGTAATCGTAAAGTTATCTTTTATATGTTCGATGGGAATTTACCAATTTCAGGATATTGGAAGAGACTTCGATTTTAGGCGCGAGACTCCTGCGGGAGAAGCGTGTCCAGAGGAGACCCCACAGGCGCATAGGCGCCGAGGAGGCTTCCCGCAGACTGCCCGCGGGAAGCGAGTGCCCTACGTTCCAATCAACGAATCACTGTACAGCCCCTCACAGACTTAATCGGAATGAGCAGATAAGTAGTCCGATTTGATCGTTTTTAGAGCATGAACTTTTTGAACGTTTCATCCACTTAGTCCATACCAAAAATTTTCCCATATATTTTGAATTCTAGGTTCCATATTCTCTTTACCATAATAAGAAAATTCCATGAATATCCCATCGATCAAACAGAAATAGGACATGATTAAGTTCTCGATTTTCCCTTGGCGTATTTCTTTTTTGTCTATTCCTTCGACAAAGATAGCATGTAAGATAGCGGAAAATGATTCTTCAGATTTAAGGAAACTTTCATTTAAGATGTGCTTCAAATGCTCCGGCGGGAAAATCATTGCCCTCTTTAAAAATGTTGCTTTATCTTCATGGTTTTTATAATAGTTACAAGTATCTAGAAGGATGTGCTTTAGCTTTTCTTCAGAAGAGAGTGTATTTATCTCTTCGACAAATTGTTCGACCTGGCGTATATGCTCTTCCAGGATTTCTTCAAACAGACACAAGAAAAGGTCATCCTTATTTTTGAAATGGTTATAGATTGAGGGTTTTTGTATACCTACCCTCTTGGCAATTTCCGATAAAGCAGTTCCCTCGTATCCGTACTTGGTAAAAAGTGATAAGGAAATGTTTTTTATTTCATTTTTTGTCATAATGAGCCTCCAAACTATCCAACGTCAGTTAATTTCATTATAAACTCATTTCCTTTTTTAAACTAAATATTTAACACCTTGGAACATGGTTCTTTCTCTGAAAGATAAGAATTAGAATATGCTTGATAAAGAAGTTTCTTCGCTTTTATACACAACTATCCCATCGTTTATTGTTAGTTCCACTTTAGTTTCGAGCACTTCACTTTCTGGAATATCAAATAGATTTCTGTCTAAAACCACAAGGTCAGCAAGTTTCCCCTCTTCTATTGTACCTAGCTCGTGCTCCCTGAAACATCCATGGGCTGAGCCATATGTATATGCTTGCAATGCCTCTGCCAAAGTGAGTTTTTGTTCAGGATGCCATGTGTTTTGTGGATCTCCGCTACTATCCACTCTAGTAATCGCAGTATATATTTGCCGCATTGGATTTAATGAGATGGAAACCGGAAAGTCTGTTCCTAAAGCTAAAGATGCACCTGTATTTAATAGCGACTTCGTCAGGAACACATTTTTTTCCCTTTCAGGACCTATTATTGAAGAATATACCTCTCTTGATGAAGCAGCCATGTGATCAGGCTGCATCGAGGCAACGACCCCCAGTTTTGAAAAACGTTCAATGTCATCCGAATCAATTACTTCAATATGCTCGACTGTATGCCTTGAGTCTCTTTTTCCATTCTTGCTTACAGCTTCTTCAAAAGCGTCTAAAGCTAAACGAATTGCCGCATCTCCAATAGCGTGAAACCTGATTCTAAATCCGAGTTCATCCGCTTTAACAACTCGATCGATCAATACTTCTGGATCTAGAGCTGGGTGACCGCAAATATCCAATTGATCGGAGTAAGGTTTCAGGAAGTAAGCGGTATGGCCCGTGACTGTTCCATCAACGAATTGCTTTAATCCTGAGAATTGCACTTTCTTTGATACATATTTATTTCTCAGTATTTGAGCTTTGTCCAAATTGCCATCCAATTCAGGAGTGATATGAAATCTAGTCGTTAATTCTCCTTGCTTATCCAATTTCTCAAAAAGATCATAGTCTTGAAGGAAATCATCTATTGGCGCAAACAAATCGTTTACAGAAGTAATTCCATATTGCGTTAACAATCGTAAAAACTCTTTTAATATCGTTTCTTTTTTATTTTGTGTTAACCGTAATGCCTCTTTTAAAACGATTTGCTGTGCATCTTCATATAAAATTCCAGTAAGTAAACCATTCTTATCTCTTTCATAGCGACCAAAATCCGGATCACTTATTTCCTCAGTAACTCCTGCTAATTCCATGGCCTTACTGTTCACCCATGTATAATGACCTTCAGCATGAAAAAGAACGACAGGACGATCTGGAATGACAGCGTCAAGAATTCTATAATGGGGCTCTTGTTTATCATGCCAATAACCTGCATCCCATTGCATGCCGATAATCCATTCTTCCTCAGGACATTCTTTAGAAAATTCCAGTACTTTTGCAGCCACTTCTTGAGCTGACCTGGCTTCAAATAAATTAATACTACTTAAACTTAGTGCACTGAACATAATGTGGAGATGAAAATCATGAAATCCAGGCATAATCAATTGATTTCCATAGTTAAATACTTTTGTACCACTTCCTATAAAAGGTTCAATCTCTGCTTTTGATCCTACACTCAAAATTTTGTCACCTAAGATAGCTATTGCCCCAGACGTTGGCTCATGTGTAAGCCCTGTGAAAATAGCATCACTGGAAAGGACAATATCCGCTTTTTTAATAGTCATGGAGTTTACCTCTTTTCATTCAAAATAATAAAACAGTAACTGATCATTGAACGAGTTTCACATCGAATTCTTCTTTTTGCTCTGCAAAATTCAGTTCAGGAGGACGTTCCTTAAACATTTTTGTTAAGTACAATAAGTAAATGAACCCTACTGTCATCCATGTGATTCCTAATACTAATGAATGGATATCCAACTTTGTCATAAACCATATAGTTATGCCGGTGCCTATTAAGGGAAGAAGGAAATATAAAATGATACTCTTAGGAGATCTCTGCTTCTGTCTCACAAAATAATGGATAAGCACTGCAAGATTAACGAAAGTAAAAGCAAACAGTGCCCCAAAATTAATGAAAGAGGTAGCCGTTGCGATATCCAAAAATACGGCGCTCATTGCAATACAAGCTATGATCAAGATATTGAATATGGGCGTTTGAAATTTTGGGGAAACATATCCGAAAATACGCTTAGGCAGAACATTATCTCTCCCCATTGCAAATAAAATCCGGGCTCCGCTGCCTCCTGAAGCTATCGCAGAAGCAGTAGCGGATGTCACTACAACAGAAACAAACAAACTATTCAGAAAATTACCCCCGGTATAAATCATGATATCGACTATAGCTGTATCAGGGTTCTTAAAAGCATTGAAATTCGGGAAAATCGATTGTGCAAAATAGGTAGCTGCAACAAATAATAACCCTCCAATCAATGTCGTAGCATAAATAGCTTTAGGAAGTGTTTTTTTCGGATTTTTGGTCTCTTCTGCAAGTGTATTAACCGCATCAAACCCAAGAAAACTAAAACATAATAAAGGTACAATCGAAAGCAGATTATTAATATTCACGTCTGAACTAAAAAAAGGATCTTTAGAAAACAACTCCCCTGTGCCTTTTCCTGCTAAAAGTCCATTTATGCAAAGCAGACTGAAGATCATGATAAAAAGAAATTGAAATATCACCAAAAAGGTATTCACATTTGCAGCGACCTTAATTCCAAAAATATTAATCGTTGTCACAGCAATGATAAAAGAAATGATAACGGCAACGATAGGAATACCAGGGAAATAAGCATTCACCATAATCCCAAAAAGTAAAGCGCTGATCATAGGACTGAAAAGATAATCCAATAAAATCACCCATCCTACCAGGAAACCAAGGTGTGAATTAATTCCTTTCTGCACAAAGGTATAAGCTGACCCGGTAGTAGGATATACCTGAACCATTTTTGCGTAACTATATGAAGTGAATAGCATGACAATTAACGCGATTATGTATGCTGTCGGAATCATTCCATGGGTACGATCAATAGCGATGCCATATGTGCTAAATACTGTCACAGGCGCCATAAAGGAAAGTCCAAATACAATTACATATCTTGTATTCAGTGAACGCTTAAGCTCGGGTAATCCTTTCATCGCAAAGAGCTGCCTCCTTTATTAAATAAATGGGCTGTTTTTAAGTTGAAGTGATTTAATTATCTTCTTTCGCACCTAATGCTGCCAGGCTGGCAAATTCATGTACAAGTGTTGCCGCTAAAAGTGAAGTGATTTGACTTGGATCATATGAAGGCAGCACTTCAACAACGTCATATCCTATAAAGTTAAATTCAGTTAGGGAACGTATCATTTTTAATGTATCATAGCTGCTAAAACCACCAATTTCAGGTGTACCTGTTCCTGGGGCAAAAGAAGGATCAACGAAATCTATATCAAATGTCAAGAAACAAGGGGTGTTACCAATCGTTTTTCTAATCTCTTTCAGAACATCTTCAAATCCACGATTGGAAAGTTCACCAGTTGTAATCAGGCGATAACCTAAATCGAGGCTTGCCTGTAAATCTCCAGAGTGGTTTAGCGTGCCGCGGATTCCTATTTGAAACACTTTATCTTCCTGCAGTAAACCTTCTTCGTGGGCACGAATGAAAGGAGATCCGTGCCAATATTTTTCCTCATAATATGTATCCCAGGTATCTGTATGGGAATCAAAATGAATCATGGCTACTGGTCCATATACCTTTGCCGCAGCTCGTAAACTAGCTAAAGTAACAGAATGGTCTCCCCCTAATCCAATCGGTATGACCCCTTTGGACATCAATTCATGGATGGATTCCTTCATTAGCTCATAGCTTCGATGAATATTATGGGGAATAACAGGGATATCGCCAATATCAATGGCGTTCATTTGTTCAAAAGGATATACATTATGAATCGGATGATAGGGAAACAGGGTCATGGATGATTGGCGAATGGCTTGGGGAGCAAACCTGGCTCCTACCCGAAAAGACGCTGCTGTATCAAAAGGCATACCTACAATTGCCAGCTTTGCATCATGCTTTTGAGAAGGTAAACGCATAAAAGTCCCTGTTGTACAAAACTCTGGCTTTACATCTGGTGTAAGTGGATATTTCATAATTATCATCTCCTGGTTTTAAAAGTCTTCTGATATGATTTACAAATACATTGTGTAATCGCTTACAAATCATGATTCATTTGATTCATTGAATTACTTTTTATGTATAACACCTACTTTTTCGCACTATATTAACTAACGGTAGTTAGTATTAAACCAAATATAAACACAATTGTTAAAAAAGTCAAACTATTTTTCAAGTCGATTTGTCTAAAAAAACGTTCAGTGATTCCGGAAATACGCTCCCTTTCCGCCGACTGTCTGCCAAGCCTCCTCGACGCAAGCGTCTGTGGGGTCTCGACTAGCCAGTATTTCGGCAGGAGTGTCGCAAATTTCCTCCATCCATTAAGGATTACTGTAAAAAACCATGAAGGAGCATCTTGTCTTAAACTTGGTTCTAATGAGCCAGCATACGGTTTTTTCTTATATTACATTTCAGGTGATGCCGGAAATACGCTCCTTTCCGCCGACTGCCTGCCAAGCATCCTCGACGCAAGCGTCTGTGGGGTCTCGACTAGCCAGTATTTCGGCAGGAGTGTCGCAATTTCCTCCATCCATTAAGGATTACTGTAAAAAACCATGAAAGATCACCTAGTTGATTGGAACGAAAGGTGCGAGACTCCTGCGGGAAAAGCGCGTCGAGGGGAGACACCACAGGCGCAAGGCGCCGAGGAGGCTTCCCGACCGCCCGCGGAAAGCGAGTGCATGTAGTGGAGATCGACGTCTAACTTGTACAAGTCCTAATAAAAGTAATAATAATTGTTACTTTAACGTCATTTTATTTTATTGATTGAACAACTACAATTAGCCTAACGTCCCCTCAAACTAAAACAGAAGTTTAACCATCATTTTCCCTGTTTCTTTTTCCTTCAAAATATATCGATGCTGCAAGAATAATGATTGCAATTGATACAATGCCAGCTAACCAAGATAAGTCCATATCCGAGATATACTTAACCAAATTAATTATAGGAAGCATGAATATCAAAATTAGTGATAAAACATCCTTTTTGTTTTGTTTCCGTTTTTCAAAGAACAATCCCAGAATTTTTTCAACCATTCTAAAACACCTCCTTATTTTTCCCACTCTAAATTCCATTATAATTCAACCGTCTAAACCGTCACTCTTTATCGAAAGCACAAACTGCTTCGAGGCGCAAAGCAGGTTTTTCCGCATACTCATTTCCTTTATATTTCAAATTTCATGAGTATGAGCAGCCTTTAGATGTTCAAAATAAGATAAGGGCGGATCACTGATAATCAAGGTAAATAATAAAAAACAAAAAATATATTGAAATATCAATTTAATTTAGTTATAATACTGTACGGTCTTAGTATTACTGTTTATATAATTTTTAGAAAATTTAATAATTTTCTAAAATAGCAAATTTTGGTTTACTCGGAGGGTTTATTTTGTCTAATAAGGTTCCATCTTCATTTATAGTAGTGATTGGGTTCATGTTATTTGCCCTTTTCTTCGGTGCAGGGAATTTAATTTTCCCGCCAATGCTTGGTCAATCGGCAGGTACGAATATCTGGTCGGCTAATGCAGGGTTTTTGGTCACAGGAGTAGGATTACCGTTACTTGGTGTGCTGGCACTCGGTTTTTCTGGTAAAGATGACTTACAATCATTAGCAAGCCGTGTCCATCCAGTCTTTGGTATTGTATTCACAACCATTCTTTATTTAGCCATTGGTCCATTATTCGCCATGCCTAGAACAGGAAACGTTTCTTTTGAGATCGGTGTAAAACCTTTTTTACCTGAAGATCCAGGTCCATTGCCTTTACTTATTTTCACCATCATCTTTTTTACAGTTTCATGCCTTCTTTCGCTCAATCCCGCGAAAATTGTCGAAATTGTGGGGAAAGTTTTGACACCCATCAAGTTGACGTTCATTGGAATCCTGGTGGTAGTCGCTTTCGTTAATCCAATTGGAGATTTTGAAGCACCTGCCGAGCACTATATGGTTCAACCATTTTTCAACGGGTTCAAAGAAGGATATTTAACCATGGATACTCTTGCATCTTTTGTTTTTGGCATCATCATCATTAATGCCATCAAAGAAAAAGGTGCCAAAACAAAAAAACAAATCATGATCGTTTGTGGAAAAGCGACTGCCATTGCGGCGGTTATCCTTGCTACCATTTATACAGCTCTCTCTTATATGGGTGCTTCAAGCGTTGGGGAACTTGGACGCTTGGATAATGGAGGCATTATCTTGGCCAAAGTCTCGGATTACTACTTTGGATCATATGGCGGGCTATTATTGGGATTAATGATCACAGTAGCTTGTATTACGACGAGCGTAGGACTCATCACCTCTTGCTCGACGTACTTCCATAAACTATTTCCAAGTCTGCCTTACAAAACGATTGCCATAAGTTTATCCATTTTCAGTGCAATCATTGCCAATATTGGACTAACTGAGTTAATTGCCATTTCAGTACCGGTTATGACAGCCATTTATCCATTAGCCATTGTTTTGATCTTCCTAACATTTCTTCATTCCTTATTTAAGGGAAGACCTGAAGTTTATCAAGGCAGCTTACTTTTAACATTCATCGTCAGTCTATTTGATGGATTAAATGGAGCAGGTGTACACATTACTTTCATCAATGATTTCTTCACTGCAATACTTCCTATGTATGAAGCTGGGCTTGGGTGGATCGTCCCTGCCATTGTTGGAGGATTCATCGGGTATGCAAGCAGCGTCTTAAAGTCGAAATTCGGTCATGATCACCAAATAGATTAAATGATATAAAGTCAGTCCAGGCATATAAACTGTAGACGAACTCGAGATAAGCGAGTTGAACTGCCCCGTAAATGTTAGACACCAAACTAACATTTACGGGGTGTTTTTATGGCTAATTTTTCTGCAATAAAGGCAGCTCCAGACTGAAAGAAAGCAAGTTTATCTTCGGGTTCTTTATTTATTAAACATTCCTGTGGATAACGATAAAAAAACACTAAGGATATTCCAGTCCTGTTTTAAAATCATGGGTCCGGGTGAGACCATGTTGATAGCAGGGATAAAAACATCACATTTCTTTAATTTCACATTTATTCCGTAATTTCTTCAGCAATTGGAAAATCTGACCTCGATGATGTGATTCATGTTCAATCAAATGGTAAACGACCCATTCAGGTGTGACGTCATATTGATCAAGTACCCTCGGTTTACGCCAATCCGTCAGGTCCATCGTGCGGAAGTTTGAAAGAAATACCTCACGCACCTTATTGAGTCTGTAGAAATGTTCGTCAAATGTTTGTCCTTCAATATGATTTAGGGAGCCATCTTCAGCACGGCACCCTACTGGAAACAACGCGGATATTTCCGAATCCCATTCCGTAACAAGGACCTCTTCGTATAACCAATCTGCCTCTATCAGCGCGATGTGATATAAGATCGAGCCAATCGTTTGCCTTTCATCGATTTTCGAATCGAGTATATTTTGGCTGATTCCAGTCAATTCCGATATAAGCGTACGGCGAACATCTTCTAAACACCATAGCCACCGCCCAATTTCCTCTTCATATCCCGGTAATGCTGATACAAGCAATGCTCTTCTCTCCAACAAGACCATCCTCCTCTTCATGAACGTACATTCTATTTAAAAGTGTTGTTTCCTTCTTTTTAATGGAAAAATATTCTTTATAGCCGGACAAAAAGAGCAATCTTTTCGATTGCTCCTTTTTCAGATTTTTTCGTTTATGTTATCGATATCGCAGATCGAAATTAGCTCCCCAAAAAAAGATTGGCTCTCATCTCCTCTGATATACGCCTGCCCTGTAGATAATCCTGTTCCCGTTCTTGTTCAACCATCATGCGTTGCTCCAGTTTTTGAGCATATAGTGCATAGCCGATTCCATGAGCCTGAAACATCGCTTTTTCCATTGCCGACGTGTACGTTAGTTCGAGAAAATTAATGAAGAATCAATCCTTCCCATAGTGAATTTCGTACTCATCTTATCATTGAAAGGGATAACTCACAAAGTTGCTACGGCTCCATATTCACTGATAATTCAGATTTTTTAACGACTGTTTCCATCCCCGTGTCCAAAAACGCCAAATCCCTCGGTCTTCCTCTAATTTCCTTTTTCCAATCACAAAATAGCCTCATTTATTTTTAAGACAAATTAAAAATCCCATTAACAAACCTCTTGTTAATGGGATTGGATGTTTATTTATATGAACCGAAAATTTCCTTTGCCAATTTTCGCCCAGTAGGAGTCGCAGCCAGGCCGCCTTCTGCCGTTTCACGAAGTGCAACCGGCATGGTCAATCCTATTTTATACATGGCATCGATCACTTCGTCACATGGAATGCGGCTCGTAATGCCCGCTAGTGCCATATCAGCTGCCGTTATTGCGTTGGATGCACCCATTGCGTTACGTTTCACGCAAGGAACTTCAACCAATCCAGCCACTGGGTCACAAACCAATCCAAGCATATTCTTCAAAGTGATCGCCATCGCTTCTGCCGCTTGGCTTGGTGTACCGCCGGCCAGTTCCACTATCGCAGCTGCGGCCATTCCGCTTGCCGAGCCCACTTCTGCTTGGCAGCCACCAGCCGCTCCAGAAATGGAAGCATTGTTTGCAACCACGAACCCGAAGGCAGCGGAAGTGAAAAGAAATTCAATCATCTCTGCCCGGGTCGGGTTTAATTTTTCTTTCACGGCAAATAATGTACCGGGCACAACTCCCGCAGAACCTGCAGTCGGAGTGGCACAGATCATTCCCATTGCTGCATTCACTTCGTTCGTGGCAACTGCTTTACTGACGGCATCCAATAATAAATTACCTGCCAGTGCCTTGCCCGACTTGATATAATTTTGCAAAAGAACGGCATCTCCGCCCGTTAGGCCTGTCACTGATTGCACACCTTTCAGGCCTCTTTCCACCGCTTGTTCCATCACTGTCAAATTCCTGTCCATCTTTTCGATGATCTGTTCTCTCGACAGGCCTGAGAACTCCATTTCTTGTAAAATCATGATTTCCGCGATTTTCACATTTTTACTTTCAGCAAGTTCAACCAACTCTGCTACATTTCGGAACATGTTTTTACCTCCATATCTATGCCAGCACTTTTAATGATGATCATTCAACCATTCTTATGACTTGTGACACGTTTTCCAATCCTTCAATTTCCATCATGACATCGCTCTGGATTTTCTGATCGACTTCAATCACCATGAGGGCCATTTGGCCTTTTTCTTTTCGTGAGACTTCCATATGACCAATGTTAATTTCATGATTCGCCAATACGGTCGAAACGGAAGATATGATTCCAAACACATCGTTATGCACGACTAAAATGGCTGGGTTTTCCCCTGACAATTTGAGCTTGAATGTATTCAGCTCCGTTATTTCTATCGTTCCGCCGCCAATCGAGATCCCGACAAGTTCCAATTCCTTATCCTCGTCGAACAATCTGATTTTGACTGTATTAGGATGATCCATCACAGTATCCTCGATTGTAAAGGAAACGTCCATACCGGCTTCTTCCGCTATCGTTAAAGAGGCAGGGATTCGTTCATCATCCGTATCGAAATCCAAGATCCCGCCGACGACAGCAACATCCGTACCGTGTCCCCTGTATGTTTTTGCAAAAGAACCATATAAAGAAATAATCGCTTTCTTCGGTTGCTTTCCAAATAATGTCCTTGCTACTCTGCCAATTCTGGCAGCTCCTGCTGTATGTGAACTTGAAGGTCCAATCATGACGGGACCGATTATATCGAATGCAGATCTGTATTTCATCGTGTAATGCCCCATTTCTGGCAATAAATTTTTTAACCGTCTTTTAAAGTGAATGAAGATCAAAAAGCGGCATTATTACTATATTAAAATATTTTTATCATTCTTGCAATGAAAACCCTTTCATTGCATATCCCATATTAACATATATTACATAACATACCTACCAATATTTTTTTATTATTTAGCTTAGAAATAATATTTGATTTTTCAGTATTTTGAGATAATTAACCTTTATCCTTTAAATTTGAAGAAAACAAAAAAAGCAGCCTGACGGCCACTTTTAATAAGAATGTTCCTAAACCAGCTGACCCAAAGCAATTCCTTCAACCGATCAGTACGGTTTGCATCTAATTTTATAACTAAGCTGATCGTAGCGGGTGTTCGTGACTTCTGTGCGGAAAGAGAGTGCCTGGAATGGAAATAAACGATTCAATTCTATAAGCACTCAAAAATACTGTAGGAAAAATCAAGTATTATCGAGTTTGTAGACAAATGGGGCTCTTTCTAAAAGGTAAAACAAAGTTGATTGGAGCGTAAGGTACGAGACTCGTGCGGGAAAACGTGTCCAGGGGAGCCCCCGAGGCTTCCCGGACCGCCCGCGGAAAGCGAGTGCCTGGAGTGGAAATCAACGTTTCAATTCTATAAGCACTCAAAAATACTGTAGGAAAAATCAAGTATTACCGAGTTTTTAGACAAATGGGGCTCTTTCTAAAAAGGTAAAACAAAGTTGATTGGAGCGTAAGGTACGAGACTCCTGCGGGAAAACGTGTCCAGGGGAGACCCCGCAGGC